>JAUIHB010000115.1 GCA_030432465.1 Gammaproteobacteria bacterium | reverse complement strand
CCGAAATAGATTTATTCAGCTGATCATATGTAACAAACCCTTTCTTTTTACCTTCTGTAACAAGGCTTTCAAGATTTTTTGCTTCTTCTTTGCTAGTATTTTCTTTTGACTTACTTTTTTCCATAAAACTCATGTTTTGTGATCAATTTAATCTTATTGATTATTTATGAAATTACTGCTTAAGTTATCAAGTTCTTTGGTAACTCGCCTAATCTCCTCTAAATATGACATTGTCTTGGATTGTTCGTCATAAGCGCTACTATTTAATACGTTGACATACTCGTTTTTTAGGAGTAATAAGTAATGCTTCTTATGCAACCATTCAAAAACCTGTTCTCGATCTATACTCTCATCATTTAAAAAAGCATAGTCGATGAACAAAATATCAGAGGAAGATAATACTAAAAATCTATCATAAAATCTAGTATTTTTTACTTTATCTGTAATTAGATCTTTATCAACTTCATTATGATCTTCTACCAACTCTACAATCCAATTTTTAAATTCATCTAAATCCGCATCTTGAAACTGAATATTATGGTCTAAATTACGCATTAAATTGGGGAATTTAATCATAAATGAACATATAGCGTTTTCCATATATTCAATTTCAGAGTATTTTTTTGAATCAAATAATTTCTTACTATTACCTACAACAGATTCCTTTTTACTTTTTTTACGCACCAGGTTATTCCATATCATATCCTTAAAGTAGCGTCTAAAATTAGCTTTTAGTGAATCGTCCTGAATCTGAAAACTATACTTATTTAGTTTTTTTTCTAATAAAGATTTAGATTCCGCGGTCCTAAAACTCTTTCCGCTAAACGTGTTGCGATCCGTTCTGAAGATACATCAAACATAAGAATGCAAAATTCGTCGCCGCCTAATCGAACCACCACATCATCATTTCGCATACAAGCACTTAGTCGGTTCGCCACTTCAATTAAAAATAGGTCGCCAATATGATGTCCGAGACTATCATTAATAATTTTAAATCGGTCAAGATCTAAAAAAAGCAAAGCTAGCTGAGAGTCCGGATAATTTTGAGAGTTTTTTAACAGCTTATTTAACGAGCGTAATAAATGTTGACGATTAGGAAGTCCTGTGAGTGCATCATGCAATGATTCATGGGCTAATTTTTGTTCCACTAATTTTCTTTTTTCAATCGTTTCTTCTAATTCAAAGGTTCTTTCTTTAACCCTTTTTTCTAAAGTTTCATGTGCAATGCGCAGCGATTCTGAATCTTTTTTTCTTAAAATTGCTGTTGCCACTTGCTGACCAATAGTCATTAAAACTTGCTGTTGCTCACGATTATAATAAACCTCTTCTTCGTAGCTTTGAATTGCAAGCACACCAAAGACATGATTCATATCTTTTAAAGGCACTCCAAGCCAACTAATACAGACACGCTCTCCCACCAACCCTTGTACTGCTTCTTCTTCACGAAATAACAATGGCTCACCACTGAGAAAAACTTTTTCGGTTAACCCCGTACCTTCACTTTTTGAGGAAAATTTTCTAGGCGCAGGGTGACTATCATATTGGTCAACAAAATAAGGGAACTCCACATAGTTATTGTCTTCAGATAACAGAGCTATATATTCATTTTCAGCATACATTAAACTTTTGATTACCTGATGTACACTTTGATAGAAATCTTCCAAAGTTCCAGAAGTACTGACCAAATCAGTAATTTGAAATAATGCTGACTGGATTGTTTGGCTACGGCGCCGCTCTTCAACCTCTGTAGCCAGTTCAAGATTGGTACGATTAAGATCGAGAGTTCGTTCTTCAACTCTTTTTTCTAACAAAAGATTGGTATCAATCAGTGATTTTTCTGACTGTTTACTTTTAAAAACCATCGCAATCTGACGAGCAACAAACTGCAAGATGTCTTCTTCTTGAGGCCCATATTCGATATCTTCGCGGTAACTCTGAACCACTATACCGCCCAGGACTTCGTGATTAAAAATTAATGGCACACCAAGCCAATCGTGGCTATCGACACCGATTGCATCAACAATATTTTTTTGGGTTAAGTAATCACGTTTGGCGGCACTTAAATGCTGCATTTGTCCTGTTCTCAGCATGTAACCTGTTAATGTTCGACGTAATTCAGAAACAGACATTTTTTGCAAAACTTTCGGGTCTACGGCTAAATCATGCTCATCTTGGACATAAATAAAACTAATTAAGCTTCTATCTTGCTCATAGACAACAACAAAAAAATTTTCTGCATACATCAACTGTTTAATGATTTTATGTAACTCTTTTGAGTATTCCTCTAATGTCGATGTATTGACAGCACACTCAGTAATCTTAAACAATGCCGACTCAAGAGGAGTCCTGACAAATGTTGATGTATTTTCTGTGTTTTCACTCATAAATTTAAATCTTAATGAGTTGCATTATTTAGTAAGCTTTCTCAAAACGTTACCGCTTTAATATTAATCAATCAAAGCAGCCACACAAATATACTCAATATGCAATCGGAAAATGATGAACCCAAGCTTTGCCTACAGCGCAAAGCACAACCTTTATAAACTATAGTTAAAGATCATCAAAAGCGCTTAAAACCTGACAATTGATTAAATTGTCGGTAGAATGCCGCGCAATTTATGGTTATTATTTTTGGCGTATTATGTCGCTACTTGATCAAGCAAAAATCTTATCGCAATACTTATTCCCACAACATGGTGTATCTATTGCTGCTGGAAAGCTCGCAGAGTCTCGAATTAGCTGGTTTAAAAACTGGTTTATTCGTCGATTTGCAGCGGCTTATAACATAGATATGTCAATTGCTATAGAGCCAGAGCTAACCGCTTATGCTTGCTTTAACGACTTTTTCACCCGTGCGATTAAACCCGAGAGCCGCCCTATAGACCCTGATAATATGAGCTTTTGCTCACCAGTAGACGGCGCAATGAGCCAGTTTGGCTCTATTAAAACGGGCAAAATTATTCAGGCCAAAAATCATCACTATAATGTATTGGAGTTATTAGGAGGAGATAAAGAACGTGCATCGCCATTTGAAAATGGTGAGTTTTGCACGATTTATCTAGCCCCTAAGGATTACCATCGGATCCATATGCCATGCGATGGCACATTAACTGCGATGAGCCATGTACCGGGTAAATTATTTTCAGTCAATCCATTAACCGCGAAACATGTTCCCGGATTATTCGCGCGTAATGAGCGCGTAGTCGCTTATTTTGATACCCCATTTGGCAAAATGGCATTAGTCTCTGTCGGTGCAACAATTGTGGGTAGCATTGAAACGGTCTGGTCAGGGACTGTCACGCCACCGAGTCGCAAAGAAATCAGAACTTGGGAATACCCTGAGCAGCAAACTCAGCTAAAAAAAGGCGAAGAAATGGGTCGGTTTAAACTAGGCTCAACTGTAGTTTTAGTGATGGAAAAAGCCAATTGGCAATGGGATCAATCAATTGATTTAGCTAATCCTGTAATCTTAGGTCAAAAACTAGTCACAAAAATAAGCTAAGTTTTCAATAACTAGCAGCGCTTATTGGTTGTTCTTAGCAGCTTATTTTTACCCCATATACATGGGCAGAACTTCTGCAATATCAGTTTTGCCCAACCTTAACATCAGCAACCTATCGACACCAACAGCAACACCTGCACAATCTGGTAATCCCTGTTGCAATGCTTTTATCAATGACATATCAATTGGAATTTCCGGGTATCCCAATGTTTGGCGAGTTTGATTATCTTCTTGAAACCTTGCCAATTGTACCTCGGCATCCTGTAACTCATAAAAACCGTTAGCTAACTCTAAACCACCAGCATAGGCTTCAAAACGCTTTGCAACTTTACCGTAGCTGGTCTCTTCAACACGTGCCAAAGCTGCTTGAGAAGCAGGAAAATCATATATCATTGTTATTTCATCAGGATTAAACTGGGGTTCAATTTGTGTAGCAAAAAGTAAAGTCAAGTAGTTATCAAATAACATATTTTCTGGTAACTCTCCCACGAGCTCACAAGATTTTGTTTTCAGTTCATCCAGACTCAGTGCATAAGGATCACATTGTAATAATGAAAGAAAAGCATCTCGATAACTCATCACTCTGACTCGTTGAATACCCGTTACCCGTTGAACAATATAGATAACTTCCTGCATTAACCGTATATCATCAAATCCTAATCGATACCATTCCAACATGGTAAACTCCGAGCGGTGATTAACTCCTTTTTCATCTGCTCGAAAAGCTTTATTCAATTGATAGATGTCACCACTCCCCGAACATAGCAGCTTTTTCATTGCATATTCGGGAGATGTTTGTAAGTAACCACCTTCAACAAAGTCTGCATTATCAATGACCTGTTCTTCAGCCCTATAATTTTCAACTCTTAATGCTGTCATATAGGGATCAGTCACTGTATAACTATTTAATAAAGGCGTATCGACTTCCATCACCCGTTGCTGATGAAAGTATTCGCGTATTAGCCGTAAAACCAGTGCTCTCTCTTTTAAAACCGAAATATTATGTGTCATAAAATTCATACTTCAAATCAATACAGCTTACAAAAAAGCCGCCCAATTGGGCGGCTCAGGTTAACCTTAACTTAACGACTAACCGCATACTATCAAAAACATTGAATAGACCGTAATAAACAACTGGCTGGCTTCAAATTGCAAAAATGTTTACGTACTATGCACGAGAAACATATTCTCCGTTACGCGTATCTACTTTGATTTTTTCGCCAATTTGTACGAATAAAGGAACACGAACAACAGCACCCGACTCTAAAGTGGCAGGTTTACCACCACTTCCCGAAGTATCTCCCTTAAGTCCTGGGTCAGTTTCAACCACTTCCTGAACAACAAAATTAGGTGGTGTGATAGAAATCGGCGTCCCGTTAAACAAAGTCACAGAGCATGCATCTTGTTCTTTAAGCCATTTAACATTGTCACCCACAGCACTTTGATCCGCCGCAACTTGCTCAAATGAATTAGGATCCATAAAATGGAAATGCTCACCATCGGTATATAAATACTCCATTTCTGTATCCATGACGTCAGCAACTTCATAACTTTCACCTGATTTAAAGGTTTTTTCAACAGTCCTACCACTGAGTAAATAATGAACTTTAGTTTTCGCAAATGCTTGGCCTTTTCCAGGCCGAACAAAGTTATTCTCAACAATTGCAACCGGCTCACCGTCCAGCATAAATTTTAACCCAGGACGAAAGTCATTAGTTGTATATGTCGCCATCAAAAAATCTCTCTATGTTTTGAGTTCGGATAAGGTAAAATACCCAAATGAAAAATATGTCGCCAATAATACCTGTTTCTGACCCCAATTGTCAGGTTAAATCATGGAAAAACCTCTTAAAATCAGCAATCAAGGATCCAATTCAACTATTATCTGAGATAGGGTTGGAGCCAACGGACTTAAATTTTCCGATAGCAGAAAACACAGGGTTTGCAGTAAGAGTTCCACAACCTTTTATTGACAAAATGCAACTAGGAAATCCACAAGATCCTTTGTTACTGCAAGTATTGTCACAGCAGGCTGAAAATTTGGCGGTTGCAGGCTACACCAATGATCCTTTAGAGGAGCATGCCAGCTCAGCACCGGGCATTCTGCATAAATATCATGGTCGCGTTTTATTAATGCTAGCTTCTGCTTGTGCAGTGAATTGCCGCTACTGCTTTAGACGACACTTTCCCTACCAAGACAAAGTTGCCAGCGGTAAACAACTACAGCAATCCATTGATTATATTAGCGAACACCAAGAAATAAGCGAAGTCATTCTCAGTGGTGGTGATCCCTTAATGGTCAGTGATTCCCAGCTTTCACTATTACTCTCACAACTCAATCAAATACCGCACCTTAAACGTTTACGTATTCATACTCGCTTACCAGTAGTCATACCACAAAGAATCACTCAGGAACTCTGTAATATTCTAGCAACCTCACATCTCAATGTGAGTATGGTATTACATATTAATCATGCCAACGAAATAGATGAACTTTTCACATCCTCAGTAAAAAAACTGCGAGATTCTGGCATCCAGCTCTTCAATCAAAGCGTATTACTTAAAGACATTAATGACAATGTCAGTGTTTTGGCACAATTAAGTGAGCAATTATTTGCCGCTTATATTGTACCTTATTACATTCATTTGTTGGATAAAGTGGCAGGAGCAGCGCATTTTGACATACCAAAGGCGCAAGCAATTGAGCTCGTAGAGGCGTTGCGCAATCGGTTGCCAGGTTACTTGGTTCCTCGACTAGCCATTGAGGAACCGGGAGAAAAAGCAAAAACGATTATCGCTTAAGGTCGCTATTTTACGATTATTCACGTTTTTTTACCTGCCATCAAGCAACCATTTATGTTTGCAAGCCTCAATAGAATAGAAAGCGGCAAAATTTCACCATCTATACTAAACTTTTGATAATGATGATGATTTTGATTTTAACGGGAAAAACTTATGCCAGAATTTAGAAACAATGTCATTAAAACCTTAGTAAACGAGCAAAACCTTAAGCAACTTGGGTTTATCTCGAATGATGGCATGAAATTTGATGCTTTTCTAAGCCAATTAAGTTAAATTCCCTATAAAAAATATGCTTATTCATAATAACCACCTTCTTAAAACTCAGGTATTCGGAACGTAACCATGAAACAGGGAAGCTCAGGTCTAACAATTAGAGATATACAGGTGCAGTATCAACCTGCGTTAGAGCTAATACCGAAAAAAGTCTCGCAGTGGGTGGACAACCTTCCCAAAGCAAATCTAGGTGATAGTTGTAAAGCAATTTACCGGCTACTAGTTGATGCGAACCAATCTATTATTGAGCCAGACAAACGACTAACTATTCTTAACATTATTGAGCCTGAAAGCTACCAGTTAGTTGAGTCTCTAGAAAAGCAATTTATTAACGATCATATTTCGTTAACAGAAAAGCAGAAGAAAGTCGCAGCATTAGTACAAGCCATACAAACTGAACTGGCGATAGGTTACCATACCGTTATTGATAGTCTTGTCAGTCAGGAAATAAAGTGGTCAGGTAAAAAACTTCTGACACAAGCGCTCGCGTTCGCCATTTATTATCATGGACAAGTCATTTTTCGTTGCTACAAGCTTTATGCATCGGTTCCTCGTCGCTTATGGCGAGAACTTTACTGTTTATTCCAAATAGCCAGACAACACGAATTAGAAGATAAGTCTTTAGATTTAACTTCACGCATCAAAAACACCAGCGTCCAACAAGAATTTACCCAAATAGTCTTACTCAGCGTGGCGAACCCCTACCAGTTGAGGCAACGTGAAATCACATTGTTATGGGATACTCTGCCACAAATTTGCGACCATGTGTCACTAAAAACTCACGCTTACAATACCCAACATTATGTTATAGCGTTAGATTCATCATCACCACCTATTCATAAATCGTTATTTAAACAGGTTTCCAAAGCACAATCTTTAAAGCTAACCACTTTTACCGCCATAGAACAAATTAAAGAAATGCTAGCCCATGTGAAAAATAATGATCAACAAGGCACACGCCAGATTATGCTGTTCAGGCATATAATCAATTGCTGGAGCGCCAATGCACATCGCTCTTTTGCCAGAACCACCTGTGAAGGCAAATTGGATATCAGTATTGGGCTGGCAGCAACTCACTTTTTACTCATAGAGAATGCTCAGGCGAATAATGACACTCAAACCAGTGATACTTTGGAACGAATGGAAGGAAGCCTCAAAAATGTAACCATACATGAAGTTAGTGTCAAACAAAGGGAAGAGCTAAAACGCACTTACGATTATATGAGCTCATCTGGCGCGCCAAATGCTGATGTTTGGAGTAAATTGTACCAGACAGAAAAAGAGCGACAGCAACAGGCCAGACAAGCTCAATCAATCACTAAAACTCGCGACACTATTGTGAGAGAAAACTATAAATATCAGCAAGTCGAGTTACTGAATATGAGTCCAAACGGATATTGTATTCAAATACCATCAGAGCAAATTCCCAATCATGCACAAACAGGCGAAATTCTCGCATTCAGAGAGCCAGGCGCCTCACAGCAGTGGAGTATTGGTGTTGTCAGGTGGGTACGCCGTCAGCTGAAGGACAGCATTATTCAAATGGGCGTTCAATTGCTCGCCCCTGGTGTGACACCAGTAAATATCCACTTAAGGAACAGTAAAAGTGACACTAATAAAATTCAACGAGGATTATTATTGCCGGAATTAACAGGTATTGGACAACCAGCCACCTTAATCACCAATCCATTATCTTTTAATCTACATAGCAAAGTTCGCCTAACGCTTACGGGTCAAACAATGGATATACGACTCAACAAAGAGCTAAGTGCAACCAGCAATTATAAACAGTTTTCTTTTGATCTCATTACCCCAACAGAGTCACCAGATAAAAAATCAGGTAGTACTCCAGAGCCCCCAGATTTTGATAACATGTGGGATATTCTCTAAAAGTTAGCTGTTTTGAAAAACAGCTAACTGATGAGTTAAACGAACAAAATGAAGTTTATACGATAGTGACAAACCAGTGTCCAAACTTATGTGGTTTGCTTATTATTTTGATTTTATAGCACTTTTTGTACTCTGCTCTCTTTTGTAACGCACTATTCTCAGCTACAATCAAAGCAAGGCGAATCATCACTTATTGATGGTTGACTTCTTTTCGTTAATTGGATCAGACTGATTTAATATGACCGCAAAAATTAAAACTATTCATTTACTCCTACTTGAACCTTCCTCTAATCAAGCTGAAGTCGTTATCAACTCGTTAAGAAACCAAGGCTTTGCAGTTAGAGCAACGCAAGTGCTTACCCCCGAAGAGTTATCAAAAGCCTTAGAAAAAGGTATTTCTGATTTATTATTAGCCAACTTGGAACACCCTGACTTGAGTGCTAAACAAGCAATTGAGCAAATTGCTAATTTTGGCCGAGATATTCCTTGTATTGTATTAATGCCCGAACATGAAGACAAAGTATTAATCGATGCAATGAATTACGGTGCGGCAGATGGAGTTACCAAAGATAATCTTCAATTACTGTGCTTAAAAGTTACCAGAGAACTGAATAGTTTAGAAAATCGCCGTAAAAAAACCCAAGCTGAGTTAGCATTAAAAGCCACAGAAAAACGTTGCACACTTCTGCTAGACAACAGTCAGGATGCGATTGCTTATGTCCATGAGGGCATGCATATTTATGCCAACAACGCGTATATTGAATTATTTGGTTTTGAAGATCATGATGAACTCTTGTGTGTTCCTGCACTGGATATGATAGATAAAAGTAGCCAGAATGAATTTCGTCAATATTTGAAAACAATGGCAGCAACCAGCGATCATCAAAACTTTTCTTTCGTTGGCACCAAATCTGATATGAGCACATTTGAAGCTATCATGACATTATCAACCGCTAATTATGACGATGAAGTTTGCACTCAGTTACTAATCCGTCCGGCAGCGGATAACGCCGAATTAGAAGAAAAATTAAAAGAATTAAGCTCTCAGGATACGTTAACCGATTTGTACAATAAAAACTATTTTATTGAACAGGTGCAACATTCTATAGAAGCAGCAAATTCAAAAGGCGACACATTTAATGTGCTTTACATTGAGTATGCACAACATGCAAAAATACTCAGCGAGTATGGGATTGCAGGCGTTGATCAAATTACCGCAGATTGTGCCCGCTGGCTCAGTGAGCAAGTTCCTGACGAAGCTAAGCTCGCGCGTATCGGAGATCATACCTACAGCATATTATTGGATAATAATAGTCCAATGAAAGCTCGAGACTTGGCGGCACAACTCTGTGAAAAGATAACCAGCCATTTATTTGATGTAGAAGGCCACACCATAAAAATAACTTTCCGTATTGGTATCTGTCCAATTGGCGAACAAAGTGAAGACCCCGCAAAAATTCTTTCAGATGCTCTCAATGCAGCTAATCGAGTGGAAAATGATAATGGCTTTAAAATGTTTAACAAGGCGGTACAAAATGCAGGAAGCTCACAAGACTTAGAAATGTTAGACAAAGTTCAAGATGCTATTGAAGCCGGAAGAATTCAATTACTGTTTCAACCTATTGTTAAATTGCATGGTGAAGAAAGACCCTTATATCAAGTGCTATTAAGATTGAAAGATGCAGAAGGTAATCAGTTAGAAACGACTAAAGTCTTTCCAATAGCCAAAGCTGCGGGCTTAGCAGAAAAACTTGATCGCTGGATTTTCAAACAATCATTAACGATTTAAAAAACTATGATGGACTCTAAAACGGTTTTTGAATTACGAAATGAAGCCAAAGGTTTATCAGGTTTTGAAAAACTGAATAAATTAAACAATGCCTTAGGAATTGCAAGAAAACTATATTCTGATGAACCGTATGATGATTGGATTCAAAAAGCATTTGCTTGGGTCCTCATAGATTTATGTAAACACTACTTAACAGATAATAACTTAAATAAAGCAGGAACTTGTTATAGAGAACTAAACACAATAGATTTTCAAGGTTACGAAGATAAAATAATTGAAAATCAAAAAAACTTTCTTCGTCCAAAAATTGACATTAATTATTCGGAAGTTCATAAAGCTGAAGAATTAAGTAAGAACGGTAAACATCAAGAAGCATTAGCTATTTGCAAAAACTTGATTTCTCAAAATCAATTTTCAGAATTACATCACGAATCTTATGGTTGGATAATTTACCGATACATTAAAGCAGAAGAAAGCAATCTTTCATCTGTTGGAGTAAGAACATTTTTGAGAGATTATA
>JAUIHB010000114.1 GCA_030432465.1 Gammaproteobacteria bacterium | reverse complement strand
ATCAGCAATTTAATTGAAAATGCCTTTCGCTATGGTAAAGCGCCTGTCAATATTTCTGCTAAGTTTGATAAAAAGCAGATTTATGTTTCTGTTCGTGATCATGGGCAAGGGATTCAAGAGCTGGACAAAGCCAGATTGTTCCAACCTTTTGCACGCGGCGATAAAGCGCGTGGCGGTAAAGGTTCAGGCTTAGGACTCGCGATTGTTGCCAGAATTGTCGAAATGCATGGCGGAGAAATTCAATTAGAAAATCATCCCGAAGGTGGCTTGGAAGCGACTTTTAGTTTGCCATTAGATAATTATAAATAACCAAGGGATCTTTGGGTTGAGCTGCATTTGTTGCAAAATATTTCCATCTCAGATAGTATGCTGCGACATAGAAAAAATCTTAAAATAGATAAACGCATCAAATTATCAGGAGTAGTTGACCTCTAGGGTCATTAAAGGGAATTACACCCATCAATATCGGCGTCTTACCTTTAAAATTATCCTGCAAAGATTAAATTAAATCGTACTGAATCATCACTTTTTTGAAGTGGACAGTAGTTTTTTAGGGAAAATTAAAATGAAATATATCGTCGTTACTATCCTTGCATTGTTGTTTACTTCGCCGGTTCAGGCTGAGAACGTTTGGTTTAAAAGTAAAATAAAAATGTTTTACCCAAACCCAAATGGCACTCTGGTACTTTTGTTTACTGGAGATTCAACTCAATGCACATCTGTGGGCAAGTATCATCACCTTCTTGCTGGTCAAGCCGGAGTAACACAAGAAGCATTTAATAATATGTATAGCTTGGCACTCACCGCAGCAACTACAGGTAAAGAAATTTCGGTTAATTTTGATACAAGTTCTAGCAATTGTTATATCAATCGAATGTTTGTGGATTTTTCAGGTTAATTTCCCGTTATAAAAGTTTTTAACTATCTTAATTATTGTTTATACGACTGAGTCAATATTATGAACTATTTCAAAAAGCTTTCTTTTCTTGTTATTGGAATTGCTGCTTATTTCTTCTCAAACTCTGTGAGTGCACAGGTTTATCGGGCGTCTCTAGGCGTGACTCCAGATACAGAACTGTGTGAAATAGAGAGAAATTCTCAGCAAACAAGTTGCAGCTTTATATTCGATTGGGAAGTCGAGTCTGATGAGATGGCTGGAACTGCTTCTTCGTCGCGTAGTTTAAAAGTGAATGGTGATGAAAAAGCAAACTCTAGCGGTATTGGTAACTATAGTAGTAGTTTACAACTCGAAATCGGTACATGGAATTATGAGTTGGTACCTCATCATTTTCCTTCAGCAAACCAAGGTACAATAACTGTAAGATACAAAGAGTATGTACCTGATTTTTCCTACAGCCCTAGTACACATAATCCAATAGTTGGTGACTTTGACGGTAACGGAGAACAAGACGTTTATCACCAGCCTAAAAATAACGGGGTTACTGGCGGAATTATCCCTCAGGATTTAAATGCTCCTCTTATTCAAAACCTACACCGCTCTTGGAATGGACAACACCCTGATATTACACAAATCAAAGATTGGAGTGCTGAAAGTTACGCGGCTTTTTCAGCGAATTTATCCAATAGTTCAGGTGATGAATTACTTCTGTTAGGACACAAAGATATTATCTTACTGCATGGAGACATTGTTACTCCAATTACATTATTAAATGATGTAAGAAATGCTATTGTTTCTTGGGATCAAAATGGAAATGCAACCTATACCACTTTTGAGTTTGATGCCGATCCAGACAATTATAAAGTTTATTTTGGTGACTTAAATGGTGATGGGTATTCCGAAATCATATTACAGGGAAAAACTAAAGGTTCTAGTGTTCATATTCTTAATCGTAACGGTAGCTTAAGACAAACAATTGCCAGCGGTTATAAAGGTTTGGACTGGTCTGCCAGTACGTACGATTTTGAAATTGTTGACATCAATAATGATGGTCGAGCCGACATAAAAATGCTCAGTAAAGTTTCAGGTGTTCCAGATAACTTTGCTTACAGTAATGCAAGTGGCATTATAGATAATGTTGACGCCGCTTATCATCAATCTGAAACACCTAAAGCTGCAACATTGGTTGGTAGTACTGGAGGTGAATTTAGAGTTAGTGAGTCTGGTGGGGCTACTTATAGCATTGGAATATCTACACCATCAGGCACTGCAGGTGTAACGCCTCAAATTTCATTAAACTATTCCAGCTCATCAGGTAATGGTGTGTTAGGAGTTGGCTGGAGTGTTGGTGGCCTGTCCAGTGTCCACCGTTGTGCAAAAAATATGGCACAAAATGATGGTGAGATTACGGCTATTACAAATACTAATGATGATGTGTTCTGTATAGATGGTCAGCAACTGTTCGTTAAGAGTGGTGGTGCTAACACAACTGAGTATCGAACTGAAATATTCTCAAATGATACAATTAAGTCCTTTAATACCGATGGCGATTCCGATAATGGTCCTGAATATTTCACCGTGAAAACCCGTGATGGTGATACAAAGTATTACGGTAAATACCATAGTGGATCTGATAATGCCTTAGTTAAAGCAACTCATAACTCTGCTAATAGATTGTGGTTATTAGATCGTATAGAAGATATTGCTGGGAACTATATTCAATATAAATATGGTTTAACAAGTGGTGGAGCTGAATCTTATTTAGATAAAATTTTATATACGGGTAATGACGAACAGAATTTAACACCCTATAACGAAATTGATTTTGTGTATGCGAGCGATCTAAATAGCCAGTTTGAAAGGTCGGATCAAACTCAAGGTTATTCTGGTGGTTCAAAAGTTGCAATGACAAAGCTTTTGAAACAAGTAAAAACCTATAATAATTCGAATCATTTAAAAACGTATCAAATTTATCATCAAGTTTCTCAACTGGGTGAAAAAAATCTAGTAAAAGCTGTACAGGAATGCAGTTATTTAGGCAATTGTTTTGAGCCTGTAGTATTTGAGTGGAGTGATGCTGGAAATGCTTATAGTGAAACCGGATATTACCTTTCGAATAGTCCTTTAGCAGGTTTTTTAAAAGCTTTTGATATAGACGGTTCTGGTATTTCAGATACTTTAGTCTGGAAAAATAATAAGGTATATCTTTCTGTAGACTTTGGCTCACAACAGCATGATGTTGGGTTAAATATAAGCCAGAGCGAATTTTTAAGTATTAAACCAATAGATCTAAGTGCCGATGGAGTTGTTGATCTAATTAGTTATACTGGCGACACATGGCGTCGTTGGATATATAGCAAATATAATAAGACTTTCAGTCAAAGAGGAATAAGAGTCTCTGACTCTGTGCCAGCATCTAAGTTGTTTGTAGTCGATCTGGATGGTGATGGGCGACAGGATTTATTGGATTTGTCGAGCAGTAGTGCCAGATGGTATCGCCAGGGTGAATATCCGGGTACTGATAATATATGTGTTCCTGGAGATCCAAATCCGCCTGTTTGTGAAGTACCTATCACATATTTTTTTCCAGAGACACCTCAAACAGTAACATTTTCCAGCGGTAATGTTACTGCTCGTTCTAGTGGATTAATGACGGCGAGAAACATCGAAACGAGTACCCGTTTTAGTGACTTTAATGGAGATGGGATTACCGATTTATTGGTGGAAGCTAATAGTGTTGTTTGGGATGACTCAAGAGATTTAGCCTACAACCACCAAAACCCACCGAGTCAGACAAGTTCTGGCATATTTGCATTTGTTTTTGATCCTGTGGATCAACGGTTCGAAACTTTTGGGAAAATCGGTGGTAGTTATATTGAAAACATTGTCCCTTATGATATTAACTCCGACGGATTAACTGACTTATTATATGTGATGGGAGATGTTTGGCATTATCGGATTAACCGCGGAGGATTGCTAGGCTTTGCAAGCCCCTTAAGTACTGGTATTCCTGCGGAAGATGAAGATGATAATGACCGAGTCATTGTTTTAGATTATGACAATGATGGAAAAGCTGAGTTATGGACATATGGGAGTAACTCCTTAGGTTCCTACTATAATTTATACCAATTTAACGACAGTACGTTTAGTTATTTAACACGAGTGTCAGACATTCCAACTGATCCTGTTGTCGTTTATGCTGATTTATATGGTAAAGGAAATACCGATCTGATTATGGCTGCTCAGGGGTCTTCAACATGGAAACGTTTGAAAGCACCTTCTTCAAGTGACGCACCTACACCCCATTTGTTGACAAATATTACTTCTGCGTATGGTGTACAAACAGATATTGATTACAAGCCGCTAACCGATAGTTCAGTTTACACTCAAACTTACCTATCCAGGCCTGAATATCCTGTTATTCAAATGACAACAGCTATGCCAGTGGTTTCTCTGGTAACAAGTGATACTGGAATAGCCTCTCAAAGAGTTTCAGTGAGCTATCAATATCAAGACTTTCAAGCTCATTTATCTGGTCGAGGTGTGCTTGGTTTTAAAAAGCTAATTACTAAAGACGAGCAGTCAGGAATAGTCACTGAAACCGAATATGAACAAAACTTTCCTTTTACAGGATACCCTAAGCAAACGACACGCAAAATTCCTAAAACGATTGGCGCGACTGTTTTAAGTCGAGCAACCAATACTTGGGAGCAGAAAGTGCTTCAAGGTCAGGTTTTTGCTTATTTAGAGGAATCTCGAGAACTCAATTGGTCACTGGCTTCAGATAGTACACCAAATGTTTTAACGGATGATACGGCCGTTTTTATTAACCAAGTGATTACTACTAATACATATAACGATAACTATGGCAATTTAACCAAAGCAGAAATAGTTAACACAAATAGTCAGGCGAGCGATCGCAGTGGTGAAACTCAATGGTTTAAAACAGTATCCATTAATGACTATGGTAGTTCTGTCTGGGAGAAAAAGTATGCACGACTTAAATCGGTTTCGGTCACTAAAACTCGTAGTGATACAACCGATCCAGAAGTTGAAAAAAGTACATTTAGTTATTATCCAGAAAGCCAAGCTCACAATGGAACACAGTTCAGTGGTTTCGCTGGAATGCTGCGGACTGAAACGGTTCATCCTGACAATGAGAAATATATTACCAAAGAGTATGCTTATGATTCGTTTGGTAATAAAACAAAAGAAACAGTCAAAGCAAAATCACGTAATTCATTGACTTTAGTATTTGGCAGTGAAGAGGAGCGATCAACAACAACGACTTACGATGCTAAAGGCAGACATGTCGAAAGTGTCGCTAATGACTTAGGGCATACTGAGACTTACACCTACGAATCTCGCTTTGGTGCTGTGGCAACACAGATAGGTCCTAATGGTTTAACAACATCTTTTAAATATAATGAAACAGGTACCAAATACGAGACAAAAGGTGTTGATGGGGCTTATGCGCGTGAGTATTTATTACGTTGTGGGACGGGCGGAGCTGGCTGTCCTAGTGGCGCAAAGTACTATTCCGAATCGATTGCTTATGATGCTGCTGGTAATGCTATGTCAGGTTATTCACGTGAGTTTTTTAATAAGCTAGGTCAAAAAATTGTTACAACCAAGGAAGCATTTGTTAAAGATGGTTTGATTAAAAATATAGTTAACCGAATTGAATATGATAAGTTTGGTCGAGTGCTTAAAGGATATATGCCGACATTTGGTAATGCTGATACCGTAGATACACGTTATACCTTGGCAAAATATGATGCTTTAGGGCGTGTCTATGAAGAAGTTGCTCCCGGTTTGCGAAGCACCACCAAACAATATTCAGGCTTAACTACAACGATTACCAATGCTATTGGTCAGGTAACAATTGAGACTAAAAATATCAATGGTGATTTATTATCGGTGACAGATAATTCCGCTAAAACGATTACTTATGTTTATAACAGTAAAGGAGAATTTACCAAGCTAATTGACAGTTCAGGTAATGACATCATCAATACGATTGATGATGTAGGCCATAAAACACAAATGGTCGATCCTGATAAAGGAACGTGGCAATACCGTTATAATGGTTTTGGCGAGTTAATTCAGCAAATTGATGCAAGAGGTGTGGTTATTGCTCAGGAGTACGACCAGTTAGGTCGCATGCTTCGACGGATAGATAACGCTGCTGTTGGCAATCATCAGAGCGTAGCAGACATCGATGTGCAAACTACCTGTTGGGTTTATGATAATGCTCCTATGGGTACTCAAGGAGTCGTTAAAGGCGCGTTGCATAAAACTTTACTCTATCCCGGACAAATTGATTGTACTGATCCTGGTACGGTTATTCCGTTACAAGAGAAAATATCGGGATATGATGCTCTGGGAAGAGCTGAAACCGCTACTCAAAAAATCAAGTCTGAAGATAGTAACAATATTGAAACTTATATGACGATGACTAGCTATGAGGAGTCATCGAGTCGGGTCGAGTTTACTATATTGCCGGAGGAAGTTACGCTTAAAAATCATTATGATGCTCTGGGTAATTTAATAAAGATTACTGATGGAAATGATGAGACAAAAGTTTACCATTTGGTCAGTGATGTCGATAAATTTGGTAACGTTGTTGATGAAACCATTGGCTATGGGGCAGGAGCAGTACCCACTTCTAAAGCTTATGATCAAAATACTGGATTTTTGGAGTCCATTATTGCAGGTCAAACGGGGAGCGAGTTAATCAAGTTGAAACAAGGGTTTGACTTACTGGGTAATGTTCGCTCGCGTAAAGATTATATTGCCGACCGTCACGAAGTGTTTGAATACACGGAAGGTAGCCAACAAAAAAATCTACTCAATCGTTTAACTAAGTTTAAAGTTTCTACAATCGGTGGTACACCAGCAACAGCAAAATCTTATAGCTATGATGAGCTGGGTAATCTTACATCCAAGTCAGATATGGGGGACGAATATCGCTATGGTACAACCACAGGTATTCATGCGGTAACTAGTATTCATAATCAAAATGTTTTAAAGCGAACGTTTGGTTATGATGATAGTGGTAACTTAACTTCCGATGTTGATCATGCGAATAGTGCGAATAACCGAATTATTCGTTATGGTGCATTTGAAAAAGCCGTTTATATTAAAAAAGGTATTTCAAATCCAAGCGAAATTACTTTCCGCTATGGAAGCGGTCGAGAGCGATATCGCCGTATTGATAATGTTTATGAAAATGGACAAGCAATAGAAGTTGAAACGACTTACTTTGGCAGTTATGAAAAAGTTGTACATACTTGGGGAGCTAATAACGGTAAGACGGAACATAAATATTATATTGCGGGTGTTGCATTAAAAATTGATACTGAAACTGCCGGCTCGTCGACGGTTACCAGTAAATTACGTTATTTGCACAAAGATCATTTAGGCTCAATTGTTGCCGTTTCGGATGAAAGTGGTAATGCGGTCGAGCGTTTCCGTTATGATCCTTTTGGAAAGCAATACAAAGTTGAAGTGAGCAATGTTTACACTGAGACGAGTGTCACTGCTAAGCTGGAAAATACCGATCGCGGATTTACTGGGCATGAAATGTTGAGTAGTGTGGATATTATTCACATGAATGGTCGGATTTATGATGCGAATATTGGACGCTTCTTGCAAGCGGACTCTTTTATACAAGCACCCAAGAATATGCAGAGTATGAACCGGTACTCTTATGTATTGAATAATCCACTGAGTTACACTGATCCAAGTGGACACTTTTTTAAGTCGCTTAAAAAGTATTGGAGACAAATTGCTTCTATCGCACTAAATATTTGGTTGTGTGGTGGTGGTTGCGGCTTTTTTGAAGCAGTAGGTGCAGGAGCTCTATCTGGAGCTGTGGCAACAGGTAGTTTGAAGGGAGCGTTAACGGGGGCATTTAGTGCAGGTTTACTTCACGGAATTGGTACTCATTTTCAGAACTTAAAATATAACAATGCGCAGGCTGCTTTTGATAAAGCATTGATTGATGGAAAAAACATTGCTGAAGCTATAGCGGCAGGTGCAGAAAACTTTGCTTTGACTGCTAGTCAACAAATCAGTAAAGTTTTGTCTCATGCTGTAGCCGGCGGAATCATGGCTAAATTGGGTGGTGGTCATTTTGGTAATGGCTTTGCTGCAGCCGGTGTTACACAGGCATTTTCTAAGTCGATTGATAATTTATCGACTTCAGAAGGAAGAATATTATCTGCATCGATGGTAGGTGGTACCGCTTCTGTGATTTCTGGTGGTAAATTTGCTAATGGTGCGGTGACAGCCGCTTTTTCTCGGGTGTTTAATGAGGAAGGAGAAGGGCATAGTGAAGAGTCTTTTGGTGAGTATTTGCTGGGCAGAGTTAATAATGCAATTACCAATATGAGGTTTTACCGAGGTTTTACCATCAGGGGGGTTTTTTGGGTTCCACATTGGGATGGAGTCAGTTACCCTTTGATGGCTGACGCGTCTGCTGGGGTAGCTATAAACCCTGGACTAAATTTTGATGGTGATTTAGTTGAAGGAATGAATATGCAAGCAGAAGTATTAGTCTCTGGTACTTTGGATGGTATAGGTTATGGTTGGAGTTTCGGTCGAGGGCCTGAATTTGGATTACTTTGGGCGGATGCTAGTACAATTTCAAATGCTAACGTTTTTAACATAGATACACTTAGAGGTGGAGCAACTTTATATACTGATCCTACTTCCGGATTTCCTTTAGGTATATTGGTTGGAGGTAATTCTGCGGGTGTTAGTTTTAGTTGGCCTGACAAAATGTCAAAATCTTATGGGGGCGAGGTTTTTAATGCAACGAGTAACCCATAAATGAAAACTATTTTTCTCAAGCTGGTTTACTTTGGAAATATTTCTTTATTTCTTTGTTTAATGTTTTTTGGGTTTTTTCTTTATAAAACCTTTGGAGAGGGAATAGATTGTGAGAAGGGGCGGAACGTTTGTATAGAGCCTTATTGGGAGCTTAAATTTTGTGTTATAACTTTTTTTTTAGGAATATTTTTAAGAAGTATAGGTAATTACTGCCTAGCTAAACTCTGCCAATCGAATAAAAATAAGAAATAGTGTAGCGTACTAAATTACTATCATAACTTTTACTCAATTATCGGTCGTATAATTTTGCAGTTTTACGACCATTTTGCCACGCTCTCATCATCACTTTTTTTCCGTTTACCCAATTAAAATCGAACGTTTTACCGTAAATAAGGGGTCAGTAAATAAGGGGTCATGTCTATTGTATAAATAAGGGGTCATGTCTATTGTATAATAAACCATTGTCTGTATAATGAGTTATATGCCAAGACCTACTTGTAGCCGTCCGAACTGACATCATAACTTTTACCAATTTATTCATCATAAGATTTCGCGATTTTATGATGAATTTACCACATTCTCATCATCACTAAAAATCAATTTTCCCAATTAAAATCCTAAGTTTTGCCAAACAGCATCATAATATTTACCATCATAACTTCGGATGTTAAAAAGCCAAAATCATCGTTATGATGATTTTGGCTTTCTCTCAAACCGTATTATTTTCTTATCAGTTATGACACTTGCTGTTTGATCAATTCCTCATGACTTCGCCAATGAGGTTGAACCAAAACACTATTCACATGTGCGATAGTAACGATTTTCTGCGCTTCTCTAGCGGCATCAATTAAACTGCCATAACAGAAAGATAGGGGTCATGTCTATTGTATAATAAATTATTGTCTGTATAATGAGTTATATGCCAAGACCTACTCGAATTGATTATGAAGGAGCCTTCCACCATGTGATGGATCGTGGTCGAAATAGACAAACGATTTTTCATAATAAGGACTACTTCGAAGCCTTCTTACAAACGCTCAAGGAAGTGAGTGAACAGTTTGATGCCATCATCCATGCTTATTGCTTGATGAGTAATCATTATCATCTTCTAATAGAAACCCCAAAAGCCAACCTCGCCCGAATTATGCAGCATATTAATGGGGTTTATACACAGCGTCATAACCGCATGAGAAAACAAGATGGCACCTTGTTTCGCGGGCGTTATAAATCTGTTTTGGTAGATGAAGACAATTATCTATTGCAACTCTCTCGGTATATCCACCGAAATCCCGTAGAATTCAAAAAATCCATGGTAGAAGCATTAGAAGTATACCCATGGTCGAGTTATCCTGCCTACATCAATCAAAGTAGCGCACCGAGTTGGCTACATCGAGAAAAAGTTTATCAAATGCTGGGGCAAAAACAACGTTACAAAGGGTATCGAGGTTATGTTGAAAAAGGTATCGACGAGGACATCAAACAGTTTTATAGCAAAGGTAATATCCTTGGTGTGCTTGGTGACAAAGACTTTCGAATTGCTCGAAAGGAAGCGTTTGAGAATGTTGGCCGTGTAGCACAAAAAGAAGCATTGCAAGACCGCCCGTCAATTGACGAAATAGTCAGCTTATTCTGCCAACTCAGTGGCAAGCAGAAGGCGGAATTAGTGAAACGAATGAACGGTCGGCCGTTAAGTTCACCCAACCGAGCATTCGCAATTTATGCCTGCCATTATTATAGTGATGCTACTCACAAAGCGATTGCTGAGTATTTTGGATTAACTCATGCTGGAAGTGTTAGTTACCCGGTGACTAAAATTAAAAGAGAAATTGCCAGAGGTAAGTGGCAGGGAATGATTAAAAAGATTGAGAAGAGGTTGTTTATTATATAATTGGCATGACCCCCTGATTTAATAAGGATAGATTGCGCGCAGCCGAAATCGCCACAGATGTAGTTAGTGATATGAACAAATAATCGTAGACATATATGATTACCCGATAAAAGACAACTCTTTTATGTATTCATTATTTTTTCCTGAATAACAGAAATGCTTGAAAGAATCACGGTCATTGACATATATCCGGTATCTTGTACCTTGATGAGATT
>JAUIHB010000113.1 GCA_030432465.1 Gammaproteobacteria bacterium | reverse complement strand
TTTACCATTGAATAGATATCGCGATGGTTTTTGAAGTGTACAGGCCACTGTTTGTATGCTTTTACAGTTCCATCAATGCTGGAAAGTAATGAAATTTCAACATTACAGACTTTATTTCGACAGGTTAAAAGAGAACTAATAATATTTGAAGCGCCTGTCGCTTTAGCAAGAGTTTTTGTATCTTTATTAATCGAGTCTATTTCATGATTAGCAATTAAGCGGATTTCTTTAGATTCAATAACAAAGTCTCTAGCTGCGCTATCAATAGATGAAAATATTAGCCTTTCTTGTGAGTCAGAGATAGAATGATCTGATTCGATTTGCGGTTTTAACACGATAACTCTTGTGAAGTGTTTGTTATTAACTGACGGCACAAAATAGTAACTTATAAAGATAACTAACAGGAAAAAGAATAGACTTATTTTACGTAATGGGTTTTTAAGTAATTCAGTCTTTTTATTATATGATAGTTTTTTGTCTGGGGTAGCTTTACTGGATAAAGGAGATAAACTACTTAAAGGAACGGTATGTTCCTGACAGATCGATTTTTGACTTTCATGGGTTAGTATGTTTTTTAGTCTAATTGTAATTTTTTGACTATCAAAAAAACGCTTTTCTTTATCGTATTGAATGAGTTGATTAATTAGTTCTGCTAATTCTTTTGGAACATCAGGTAGTATGTCGTTTGCATTTTTAGGATGCGCTATTTTTCTCAAAATTTCATTTTTTTGGACTTTGTTAAGTAATTCAATTCGTATGTTTTCAAAATCAAATGGTGAATAACCTGCCATAAGTTCAAAAGCTAAAACACCAAAGGAAAATAAATCACTGCTGAAGTCAACTTTTTGATTCTGAATAGCTTCAGGGGTGATTGACGCTAAACTAAGAAAGTTGTCATCATTATTAGCTTTGTTATGTCCTAGTTTTGCAATCCCAAAATCAGCAATTTTAGCATTTCGATGCTCATCAATTAAAATATTCGATAATTTGAGGTCACAGTGAATACATTTTTTGCTATGGGCTGCGGTGAGTCCTTTTGATATTTCATATAGCCATTTTATTTTTTCTATTTGGGTAGGTTGAGACTCTTTATTTAATTGCAATAAATTAGGCCCGTTTACATACTCCATTATTAAGGCAAGCTGATTTTTATGCTTTTTGATTGAGTGTAGTTGAACTATATTTGTATGGTTTAGTTGTGCTAAAACTTTCGCTTCATTGAGTAATTGTGTCGTATTATAAAGTTTGTTTTGTGACTTTTGAATTTTAATAGCCACATGTCTGTCTAAAATCAAGTCGGTAGCAAGGTAGATTTTGCCCATTCCGCCTTCAGCAATAACGCTATCAATTCTAAAATTTGGCAGTACTATTGGTTCCGGTTTTTGCTCTTCTAATGTAAGCATCAAATGAGAGTTTCTTTTATCTTGTTCGTTGTTATTTCTTCAACGCCGCCCTTGATTATTTTAAGCTGAGTTCCACCAAAGCGTATTTCTCCGGGTCTTCGCTCAATTATATTAAGAGAGTTAGTTACATTTTCTGCAACGTCAATAAATTGTTTTCTTGCTCGGTGGATTTGTATATTCAAATGAGAAATTTCAATGCCTAAATCACCAGCAAGCTGTTCTGTGTAGACCCAGCCCTGAGAGGATTTATCCAAACATTTTTTTATATCATTCGCTCGATATCTTGCTAGTAACAGTGTTAAGTAATGATGTGTTCTTAATTTTAAACTAAATTGGCGTTCAAACAGAAAAAAAGACAACTCAACATTTTCTTCATCTTGGCTGACACTAAACTCAAATATTAGTTGTTCTATTGAAATTAGGGTGCTATCTAAATTTTGAGTGGATTCCTGAATTCGATTGTTTCTAAAATACCATTGGGACTTGCTGAAATATATTGGGGTCTCTTCACTCAATGTTCTTACTATATGATCTTCAGATGTAATATCTTCATAACACCATTTCATTTTTATTTTGTCATAAAAAATGATTATTTCTGGTGTTTTTTCGTTAGGTAATAACATATAGTCTGTCAGAGGTATGGGACTCAAGTTGCTATTAGTTTTCAA
The DNA here is from genome assembly GCA_030432465.1 of Gammaproteobacteria bacterium. Classification (GTDB taxonomy): domain Bacteria; phylum Pseudomonadota; class Gammaproteobacteria; order Enterobacterales; family Kangiellaceae; genus Aliikangiella. The sequence continues at coordinate 8,770 of JAUIHB010000113.1, read as the reverse complement.
TGCTGGTTCTAAAAAATCTTGAGGAGGATCAACGTTTTTAACTTGCATCGAAATGCCTGTCAGTGAACCAAAAGCAATGGTATCTCCATTGTTGAGCTGGTGGTTTTTTGTTGGGATAAGTTTTTTCTGATTTAGCCAAGTTCCATTTTTGCTTATATCTCTTATGTACCATAAAGTGCCATCCCATTCCATGACAGCATGAATTTTAGATATTTCTGGTCTAGGCATGAGAGTATTAACCGAATATATTAATCGACCGAAACTGTGGTAAGCAAAAAGATATATAAATTCGTTTGAATCAAGATTTTTTAAAAGGGCCATCCTTATCTCACATTATAGGCACTAAGTGTTAAGGCTATCTCAAATGGCCGTCTAGTCTAATAGTTAAAATATATTTTATCAATTAACTTAGGTGTAAGAGTTGAGGATTCAATTTGTTTTAATATGTCTAGTTCTCAAATAGAGATTGCTATTGTGGTTTATAAAGGGCATCACAGTTTGTTGCAAGTGCTATGTTTTTTGAGATTGATTTAGTTATCGTGTCCGTGCTTTATCTCATTTTTGTGATTTCTGATGAAGTAAAATAGTATTTAAATGAAAAAATGTTTTTATAAATACTGTTTTAGTAAGATAAATACTTCAATCCTTTAGTTAGCTTTACTTTTTTCTAAATTTGATCAATAAACAAAGGTAGCAAATGGATAAGTCAAAGGAGTTGACTATTTTGAAAAGTAAAAATAGCCGAGAAATAAAGTCTCAGCCACGCTTCTTGAGATTATGGTTGTTGCTATTACTCGCACTATTGCTCGTCGCTTCCTATTTTTACTATCAACATAAACTCAGCCAAGAAAGCTTTGCTAATTCAAATTATTTTCGTGTACTGTCTGAAACCACTCAAAAAATCAATGAAAATATCGAGCAATTTATCAGACTCCACCAGTTTTGTGAAAGTGAAACGACTATCCGCTCTATATTTCTCAGCTACACTAGCAAAAATAAATCACCTGACTGCAAAATAGAAGAGGCAAGTTTTCTTAAATATGCGGTCGGTATCGAGGGAGAAAAAGTAATAATAAGTAAAGATAAAAATTTTAACAAAGAAAAAGGTTTGAAGGATGGTAATAATATCGTTAGTGACTGGGATGATATCGGTGAAATTGATATTGTTGACATCTTGCCTGCTATCAAATCAGGCTTTAGCGGTTACTTAATTGCTAGTGAAAATAAAGAGGTGATTGCAAGTACTGAAAGACTAACAGGCTTATCAATTGTTAATGTTAATTTGATAAGTCGTTTGATTACCGAAAAAAATAATCAAAATTGGAAAAACCTTTCTAACTTAGATAATGATGCTGAACAAAATCCAAGTCCTCAACTACCAGGTCACAGTCAGTTACTGGATGTTGAATTAACCTCAGTTGATTATCGCTTATTTATTTATCCTTTTAAATTGAAAGAAATGATAATTAAAGATAAACAAGCAAGTTATACCGAGCTTCATATAATAGGTGTTTTACCCAAGTCGGTATTGCAGCGTTTTGAAAATCAACGCTGGAATTTGAGTTTATTGTCTATTGTTTTGATTTTGCTTTTATTTGTATGGATGATGGCAAGGTTGTTTATGTTATCTAATGATCAGTCAGTGACGGAGCTTTTCTATAAGTCAATTATGGTAAGCAGTTATATATTGTTTGTTATGGTATTTTCACTGTTAATTTCATTTGGGGAAAAAATAATAAAGCAGAATCATAAACAAGACAAAGCTTATCAAATGATAGAGCGTATTAATTTGGAGTTTAAAGAAGAGCTTTATAGTATATTTAAAGAACTCAATAATTTTCATAATTATTACCAGAGTATTATACCTCAGTTTGAAAAAATAGCTGATCATAGCGCTAGTAGTGAAGATGTTGATGAAGCTAAGATTGAGGATTTCTGTATAGCTGCTGATGGAGCGTCAGTAAAGCACTTCGTTGAGTTGCTTCCAACTGGTTATAAACAGGGTAAGGCTATCGTTGGAATGAAAGAGTCAAAATCATTTCTATATGATCCTGCAACTGATGTAATTGATAAAGAATTAGATACTCAGTTCTGTCTTAATCAAATTAGCATACTTTCTGATAATGTTCGTCATGTTGATAACACTAAGTATATTGAAAAATTTGTTAGCAAACAGTCAGATTTAATATCTAACAAGTTATTAACCGTACACGCATTGGATGCGAATGTAGGAATAGATGTTTTGCCATCCTTTTCTTCAATTGAAGTGAATAAGCCCCGGGCAAACTACGATTTATCACACCGAAAGTACTTTCGAGAAGTGCGAGATAATAGAGGCTGGAGCGTTAAGTTTTGCAATGCTGAGAATAAAACAAAGCAATGTGATTTAAATAATAGTGTAGCTGTTGATGAATTTAATAATTTCTATATTCAAAGGCTAAGGAATATTAATAATGGGGTAAGAGGAACGACTATTGCGATGCCTTTGAATAATAAAAGTCACTGGATAAGGTATATGATGGTTGCTGATATTGATCTTACTTCTTTGACGGCTACAGAGTTTTTAAGTGAAAATGAGTTGATGGATCTTACGCTTATGGTTGTTGGACGAGATACTGGAGAAGTCTTGTTTCATTTAGATGAGAATAGGAATTTAGTCGAAAATTTATATCATTCAGGAGAAGGGACTGAAGACATTAGTCACAGAATTCGATCAGGGTTAGGAGGCAATAAAAAAAAATAAATGGATTGACGGGTTTTACCATGGTGTGTCAGGACAGTTTATATATAAGAGTTTGGCCGTTGAACAATGGGCTCTTGTTGTATTTATGCCTGATGAAAGCTTAGAAACCTTTATGACAAATATCTTTCTGTTAAATACTATTACTATTTCGATGATATTATTTTCATTTGCCATTATTTTTATCGCCATTCGAAGATTTTTTAATACAGGAAAAATTAAAACAAAACTAGATATACCATTAATTATTGATCGACGTAAAATAATGGTTTTTACTTCAGTTTTAATAACAAGTTTATATTTAGGGTACTGGCTTGGGTTAGCTTTACACTTTTCTGGCGAATTTTTGATCAATTTTGAGCTTTTGTTTTCAGGAGGAGCTGTTTTAATTTGTCTTTTCTGGGGATATCTAGAATATAAAAAATATTATCACAACTCTATTCAAGCCAGAAAATCTCCTATCAATAGTAATCGTGGCGCATTTAGAATGATTACTATGTATGTACTCTCATCAACCTTGGTCATTGCTTATCTTCATTCTGTTGCTCTAATCCCTGTGGCAGGTCTGAACTGGTATTATTCTCAAAAAGTGTATCCTGCAAGGCTTGTTCAAGAACATAACGAATTACATAAGAGCGCACTGACACGCTACCCTAATTCAATACGCCGTTTTGGTATGGAGCCGCTCGAATTTATGCCTGTTTCCGTCGAATGGAGAACTAAATTACAATTAGCTAAGAAGAATAAACCTTATTTACAACCCAATGATGTTTCACGCTACAGTAAACTTGTCTATACCTCCGAAATGAGCGATTGGGCAGAAAGGTTTTTGATTAATAAGAAATTATGGCCATTTGAAAAAAAAGAATATTCTACTGATGCTAAAAATAGCAATAATACTAAAAATAGCAATGAGTCGAAATTAATCTACAATAATTTTTCACTAGGCTATTCAGTGGGAATGCTTTTGCTTTATATTTTATTATGTATTGGTTGGGTGAAATTTAATCGTGAAATATTATCGCTGCGACTGTATGGACCTCCTAAATATTTACGCCACCTAAGCCTATGTATCTTTAAAAATAATTTTGAAAAAACATTCAAACCTTGCAAAAAACTGCAAATTGATCGACTTAATATCCCCGAAGCTGAGAATGATTTTTCGCTGTTATTGAATCAATGGTCTTCTGAGCCGACAAGAGTACCTGACGAGTATGCTCAACTATTTAAGCTTCATTCTTTTTCCTCTAAACTCTCAGGTATTGATATTAGTTTACCTGGTTTGAAAATTTTAGTTAGTCGTGAAGAGAATAAGCTAAAAGTTCAGCTTTGGGGATTTGAGTCTAGTTTTGAAAGTGAAGAGAAGGAAAAATATTTATTAAATCTAATCAATCATTACAAATCCCTTCAATATGCTGGAGAGCTATCTCGGTTGATTCTTCATGAAGACTTCCAGTTAATAAAACACCAATTTTTGAAAGAATCACAAATTCACTCAGCAGAAAAAGAATGCGTCCAACTAGTTAATGCGGAGTATCATGCTTGGGCCGATTGTTTTAAAGATTTTAATGTTTTGATCCCTCAAGAAGTCAAAAAAAGTATCAACTTAGATTTTATTCAACAAGAGATAGCTACTTGTGACTGGTTAAGCTTTTTAAATGATGAGTTAGAACTTACGGATAAAAAAGCAGATACTTCATTTGACATCAGGCGCTGGATAAACCTGAAAGAAAGCCAAAAGACATGTTCAGAGTGGGATGCTTTAAGTTATATCCTTACTAAAGTTGAAGCGCTTTATCGGTTTAAATGGGAGTCTTGTTCTGAAAAGGAAAAACTGGCTTTATATTATCTGGTTACTAGCAAACGAATTAATCCCGCCAACTTACAAATGCTTGAACAGTTAGCGTTAAGAGGTTTAATTATTGTTAAATTAGGGCGAATTCATATTGTTAATCGAAGTTTTGCGCAGTTTGTCAAAAATGCTGAAGATCAAGATACGATTAAAAGGTTGATTGAAGTTGGAAGTTTAGGACATTGGCATGATTATCGGATGCCTATTACCTTGCTTATTATTTTTGTCATTGTCGGAATTGCGTTAACTTCAGGAAACTCTTTGTATATGATTGTTGCATCGGTTATGGGGGTTTTAGGTACTATCGGTAGTTTGACTAATAGTGCTAACTTAATTCGTAATAATTTAAGAAACTAGAGTTTAGTAGAGAGTAGTTACCTCGTAGTGCCGAATTATCGAACTATTTAAAGTGAACTGTTATATACAAATTGTATCTTACATCGGAATTTGGCAGAATCCTTACCTCAGTATTAAAAAATTAATAGTAAAGTAGGTATGGAATGGTCAAGTTATTAGGAAATGTTTTTTTAGTCGTTATTTTTATTATTGGTTTTACTGCATGTGGTGGCAGTTCATCTGAACAATCAACTGAACCTGAACCAGATACAAGCGTCACTTCCTTTGAGGTAGAGAGCATTGCTGGTGCAGAGCCGGCTAGCGAAGTTATTTCTGACCCTGTGACCATTTTAGGTATTAACCAACCCGTTGAACTTTCTGTTGACGGTTGTAGTTACTCTATCAATGAGCAAGCTTATCAGACTGTCTCAACCACGGTTAAATTGAATGATACAGTTGCCTTTAAAATAACGTCATCCGCAGGGCCGGATACAACAGTGAGCTGTGACATCACGGTTAGTCAGTTTAGTACTCAATTTTTGGTAACAACTCGTCTTCCTATGGTAGAGGTTTCAGTAGAAGCTAAAACGACCAGTAAAGAATATACACCGCTTTTACCTGACAGAGTTTTTTTACATGATGACAATGGTCAAAATATTTCTGAATTACCGGTAGACTCATTAAGTGTTCTTATTCCTAAACCTTCCAATGGTGCTTCATATACGCTATACAAATCAGTTAACATTTACGGTTATGAGTATCAAAATTTATTTACTGTGTATAATTCACAGGAGTCTAAAGTCCACAAAATATTACCCGCATATAGTCATTACAGATTTGATGACTGTAAAACTATCAATCTCAGTAAGGAAACTTTAGAACAAGATCAGTCGAGAGTTAGCTTCTTTACATTTAACTCCTGTAACACAACTTCTGGAACAGGTAGCAGGTCTGTTCCTGCCACACTAAGTCTACCTGTTTCTGATGACGCAAATGGAGTTAATGACTTGTTTTTCTTTATTCAGGACAGTAATGAAAATATTCTGAAATATAAGCTGTTTTCTAGTTCAGATTATTCTCACGAAGAAACTATCGATGCAGAAAATATTGTACTTGATAGCGAATTTAATCAACTATCTGTTTCTATTGAAAGAGAAATTAGTGGTGATTTAAGAGTTTATGGTCAGACTGAAGATAAATATAATTTAATTGGTAGCCACAAAGTTTTTGAAGGTTCGAATAATTATGTGGTGAATTTAGTTAGTACACCTTATGACAGTTACTATCATTCTGTAACATTAAGAAAAGGCGAGCAAGCTTATGGTTATGCTAAAACTACTGAGGTCGTACCAACCATTTTAGATGATCAAATCGAAACCAAATTTATCCTATCCGCTAATTTAACTGACAATGTTTTATCATGGAATATCGAGAATCAAGCGCAGTATTCGAAAGTTTCTGTAAATATTTCAAATGGTGTTGAATATTTCTGGAGGCTAATAGCTGAAGATAATGGCTATATTACAATTCCTAATCTTACAGAGGTCAACCGTAATGCTTTTTTATCTAATGGTGCTGAAGTATTTATTCACCTTTGGAGTCAAGATGAAGTACTTACTGAAAATGTTTATGCTTTTGGGCGTCTAAGGTGTGAAAATGAGGTTTGTTCTTTAAACGTTACACTTGAATAAAAAAGTAACATTAATTTTTTAAACTTCGCTGGTACAAAAATAAGCTAAAAGATTTAGCTTGTTTAAAATATTACTTCCATATTTCTAGAAATATAATTAATATGCATTCGAGATAGTCAATTTTTAAAACTAAAATTGGCTAAGAAACAGTTTTTTGATAAGTGTCAGACTATGTATGGTGTTTAATATGGGGAATGAATGAACTCTCAAAAATTTGCACAACAGCTTGCTGAGCTTGGGCATGTTACTCGTTTAGATATATTTCGCTTACTAGTAAAAGGTGGGAAAAACGGTATGCCTGTCAGTCACTTGCAGGATAAACTTGGTATACCTGCATCAACACTTTCTCATCATATAAGTCGTATGGTTCAAGTTGGACTGGTTAGGCAAATACGAGAAGGACGTCTTTTAAGGTGTTATGCTGAATATCAAAAACTGAATAAGCTAATTTCTTTTTTAACTAAAGAATGTTGCATTAAAGACAATATTTAAATTTTTTTGAATTAATAATTCTATATTACTGGAATTATCAAATGTTTGGTTGGTAGGAAAAATATTGATGAAAAATAGTAAAAAACAGGTTACATCCGATATAAAACACTTAGATAATGAGTCACCAAAAATTCTATTATTATATGGTTCATTACGCAAAGCTTCTTATAGTAAGAAGCTTACTTTAGAAGCACAAAAAATCTTAGATTCTCTGGGGGCTGACACTCAAGTTTATCATGCAAACGAGTTACCAGTTTTTGATCACCAATCATATGAACATGAAAAAGTTAAAGAGCTTCGTAAAAAAACACATTGGGCAGATGCCATGGTATGGTGCTCACCTGAAATACACGGCAATGTATCGTCAGTTTTAAAAAATCAAATTGATTGGATTCCATTAAGTGATGGTTCAATTCGTCCAACTCAAGGAAAAGTGTTAGCGGTAATGCAAGTGAGTGGAGGCTCTCAGTCTTTCAATGCAGTTAACAGTTTACGTTTGCTTGGTCGGTGGATGAGAATGTTTACTATACCTAACCAGTCATCGGTGGCTAAAGCATATAATGAATTTGATGAACAAGGACGAATGAAGGACTCTTCTTATAGGGATAGAGTGATAGATGTTATGCAAGAGCTCTATAAGTTCACATTGTTATTACGTCCACAAAAAGATTGGTTAACATCGCGTTATTCAGAAAGTAAAAAGGATTTTAATTTATTGGATGAACCTATTATGTGTGAAATACATCCACTTATTAGTGGTATGAAAAAAAGCTCAGAAAATGTTAGTGAATGTTGTTAAAGTTAGCTAGCTGGCAAGTGTTTTATATATTTACTGAAACTTTTAACTAGTTATGTGTCTAATAGTGAGCTCAAATAGAGTCAATAAAATATTTATTTTTTTGATAAAAATTGCAACATCTAACCAAATTAAGATTTAGAATACAGTAAAGTATTAAAAAACTTGTGTAATGAGTAAAAATAGGGAAAATGCTTAAATTGATAAATAGAGTTAGTAGTAAAGCTAGGTTAGCTTTATTGTAGTCGACAAGTTACGGGTTTAATTCCTGGTAACAAGGATGTAAATTGTATTATGCGAAATGTAGTGCGAAATGTAGAAATTATCAGTAGTGGTATTGCGTTGCCTGAGCGAGTTGTAGAATCTGACTTTATCGATAAAACGCAAGATTTTGCAAAAGGGTATACTAAAAAAGTAACAGGAGTAACATCCCGCCATTATGCTATCAATGAATCTGCAGTCGATCTGGCAGTTACAGCTATAAACCATGCATTAACTCACTCACCAGTAGCCTTAGAAGAAATTGATTGTTTAATTTCTGCCTGTGGTACAATGGTACAAGCAATTCCATATAATGCCGCAAAAATTCACGCAAGCTTGGATTTACCTTCTACGGTACCTGCATTTGATATTAATATGACCTGTCTTAGCGCTTTGATGGCTATAGACTTGGCAGCGACAATGATTCAAGCGGGGCAATATCAACATGTTTTAATTCAAAGAATTTATACTGCTTATAATGAATATATTAATAAATATACTCAAGAGAGAAAATATGATTACGGTGAAACTTTAAAAGTATGGGAAAAAGCCTTTGCTCTTTTTCCTTATCCACTTGCTCTCTTTGATATTACTGGTGATCT
>JAUIHB010000112.1 GCA_030432465.1 Gammaproteobacteria bacterium | reverse complement strand
ATACACAACCAGGTCAGAATTTAAATCCTTGGCTTGTGTGATGATCTCTTGGAGGTTCGGTAAGGTGTCAAGGTCTGGTTGTGAGGGACGAAATGGAACAAGAAGAATATGGGCTGCGGTCATACCTGTTCTTAATTCGCGACTATCACGGCCAGCAGCATCGACAACCACATATTCATATCGCTTATCTAGATCTAAAAGAGTTTCCCTTATGTTTTCGTATTTTTGAACGCAGTGAACAACGGGTAAGCTTTCGTTTGAGGCTCTATCCATAGCCCAATTAGCTGCGGTGCATTGTCTATCTGCATCAACCAAGACTACATCCTTGCCTTTTTTGGCTAAATCAGCAGAAATATTGACGGCAGTAGTAGATTTTCCACAACCCCCTTTTTGACTTCCTATAAGTATTATCATTGGTGCTGCTCCTGTACCGTTTTGGTATTGTTTATATGTAAATTTGGTACCGATTTTATACCGTATTAGCACCATTTTTACAAGCACTAAAAAGGAGCCTTTTTAGTACCAAAGTTACGCTTTAATGTTTTTTTGTATGATCAGTGTTGATCTTTTAGCTGATCATAGTGTATTTTTGTCATAATTCTTAAAGTTGTATTGTTCTATTTCGAGAGAGCTAATTTGGAAATAAAGCTTTTAAAAAGTCTATTTCAAGAAGGGTTATTAGTAAATGCCAGAGCTTTACCTGCACCAATGGAGTCTGGTCGATTTATACTCGTTTTTAGAAAAAGCAGTGGTGGTGAAGAGCAGGTTACTAGGGCCAGAGACAATACATTGAAAGTTTATAAAAGGCTAAATGGGGCGCTTCAAGATGCGCAAGAAATTGGATTCAAAGAGGTGACAGTACAGTTTGAATAAATCTTAAAAACGAAAAACCCAGCTAAAAGCTGGGTTCATTAATTCGGTTGAATACTAGAGTTTTGGCGAACTGAGCAGTATTCAGCTTTTACATAACAGCTATGGGAAGCCATCGCGTGTATTTAATATACGTGAGATTCTAATCGGCTGCAAGATTTCTGCGGCCAAAATAAGCTATCAAAGTGGTATATTTTGATAAAAAGGCTTCCCAGTAAAAGTACTGGGGAAATGCTTTGGCAGCACATGCCTACATACCAAGAATAAATATCGGCGGTAATTTTTGCGGTCATAACCCGCTCAACCCAGCCTTTACTCTGGCGAAACCAGCCAAGAAAGGGAAGGGGGGGCTTCCTCGCGTATTAACGCTTTGCATGGAACGGTTAGCGGATTATTACTATCGGCCTCGCAAAGTGATTCCTTCCCTGGATTTAGCCAATGGTAGCCAACGTCAACAGCGCAGTGAACGTCGAGAAGCTTGTATCTGTCTTCTAGCTGCATTGTTAAAGCGAACCGATGTGACCAGTTTAAGAGTTGGGATCCCAACACAAGACGGTTTTATGAATTACACGGTGGACTATATTGCTAAAGATACCGGCATGACCTTAAAGCGTGTAGAACGCGCTTTAAGCGATTTAAAAGCAGCAGGTCTTTTAACAGTCTCCCAACCTCGCCAGCTTCTTCCTGATGGTTCCTGGAAAGGGTTAGCTGCGGTGAAAGCTATCTCTAAACATTTGTTTGGAATATTCGGCCTTGGCAATATGTTAAAGAAAGAGCGAGATAAGGCAAGTAAGCGACAAAAGCGAAAAGCCCAAGAATGGCAAAATTCAAATAATAATGAAAAAACAACCCGCACCAGCAGAGCCAGATTTAACCTGGTAATGGGAGGGTTGTTTAATGGCTTAAACAAAACCCCCACAATTAGTAAACCGAAGAGAGTTAATGATCCACCGGATGATTCAGAAGACCGAAGACAGCTCATGCTAAAAGCTGCCGAGGTCAAACTGGCTTATCCAGATTGGGATAGAGATAAGTGTTATGAAGAGGCTGAAAAGCAGCTCTCTAAGGAACGCTTGGCTCGTGCTTAACCTATCCTCAAGTCAAGTAGGTAATCGTCTAAAAACGGCGATTTGATGCCTTAAAAACCACCCTTTTTAATCCATTATCGATGTTGAAAATAGTTGTTAAGGTGAGTGTGTGGATAATTCTGTAAATAAGAAAACTTAAGTGTCTGTAGATAACTTTATTAAGTGTCTGGCCTTAATCAGATATGTTATAAAATAATCAATAATAAGATTGCTTACGCAATCAATAATGCCTCGACAAGTCGAGTTTATTTATAAAAACTTGAAGGTTATACCAAATAGCTGGCAAGCCAATCGCTACCGCTCTTGGTGTCGACACAATAGCACATAGTGAGCAAAAAACGCTCCCTACGTGCTAGGTCGATACGTGTGCTACCAGCTATCAAACTTCATCATTAATTTAACCTTTGAAAAAATTTAATTAGGAATTAATTAAAAAGAGATTTTGGTCAAGTAGAATTACCTATACCCTAAAAAGCTCAATATCTGGCCAATACTTATAAACTATGGTAGTTTACAAATTCTTATATATTTTGTGATGTGTGAGAATACTTATTAAACTTCCTTTGGAATATTGCTTCCAAAGGCGTATTTCAAAGTTATCAAATTAATGGAGAAATACGAATGTTAAAATTGATGAAAAAATTAGTAGCACTACATGTTTGGGCATTATTTATCACTACTTCATTGTTAATACTAACAATGTCTTTTGAAAAAACATCATCATTAGTAGCTACAATATTTTAATTTTTCCTAGACAGCTTTTCACAGGCTGTCTTTTTTTTATAAGCAAGAAAAGTATATTTACGACTCTATGAAGGCCTCACAAATTATAAGCTCTTCAGGATTAGAAACTGTAAACTTAAAATAATCACATCTCAACATATACCAAGCTTTTAACTTTGTATTTTTAACAGCTCCTTTCGGCAGTTCTTCTCGACTAATTTTATCAACAGGCCAAGCAATTACTCTAGAGGCTTTGCACTGCCCACACAGAGAGCAAGCTCTTATTTCACTAGCCAATTTATCGTTGTTCTTATTGCTCATATAGACTCCTTAAGCATCGTCACTACTGCTAAAAATAAAGGCAAGGAGTAGCGATATCCGTAGGGATAGTTGCGTCCGACAAGAATTTATTTGCAGTAGTGACGATGCGTGGTAACGCACCGTTGAATGCTGCTAGACTCGATGTCAATGCAGCATTCACAGGCGATTTATCGCCTGAATAGCGATTATGTTTGAATTATAAACGAATTATGTGATAAATTATAGGTTCTTATACGTTATGTGTGTGATGTGTGAGAAACCGTCTTTATTCGAGACAATAAAATCGAATAGTAGCCTACTCCCAATGGCTCAAAATTATGGGAACTGTCTTGGTTCAAGGACAAAAAATATTGAGCACAACGCACACCCACGGGGAGATTTAGCGCACCCTATGGGCGTAAATCTCTTTGATTTAACTTGTTTTATTGAGAGGAGATTTGTATGAAATACGACGTTATCTAAGCACCCCCTGGTCTTCCTCGAAGACGAAAGTGCTAACTAAACTTTAGTTATTTTTGGATTAGCGCTTCTTGGTCATTTAGTATGCATGCATACAAATTAGTTGGTTACGACCAATAATTTTGACCTTAACACTTACCAAAACTGTGATAAGAAATCCAATACTCGTCGGTTAAAAATTAGGTGGTAAAGTGCAGTTGCTGGCAATCCAATCGCTGCGCTCTTGGTGTCGAGATAATATCGCTTGAATAGCAAAAAACGCTATCCAAGCTCAAACTCGATTGGTGTGCCACCCAGCAAAATAAGTTTCCCGAAATTTAACCATTGAAAAGTTAAATAGGAAAAAGGATTGGTTGATAATTGAGTAATAAACTAAATCATGATCTGCACATGTTATGTCGTCGAAATAAAGACGGTAGTATTGCAACGCAATCAAATAGAATTCGTATTTTGCAGCAAATGGGTAAGCAACTGCATCAATTAGGATTTAGGAATATGCGGGCAACATCTCTCAAGGAAAAGCATATTCAGTCCTTGGTTGATAAATGGAAATCAGAAGAACTATCGGCAGGAACGATTAAAAATCGAATGGCTAACCTTCGCTGGTGGGCAGAGAAAGTTGGTAAAAGAAATGTGGTGGCTAGGGATAATTCTCATTACGGTATTGAAGAAAGGAAATATGTATCAGAGATCAGCAAAGCCAAAACTCTCGATAAAGAAAAGCTTTCTAGTATAAAAGATCCATACCTTAAGATTTCGCTAGAGTTGCAACGTGAGTTTGGCTTGAGGCGTGAAGAATGTATGAAATTCCAACCTACTTATGCAGATAAAGGAAATTATATTCAGCTTAAAGCGAGTTGGACAAAAGGGGGAAGAGCTAGAGTTGTACCCATTACAAGAGAGTCCCAAAGAGAGGTTTTGGATAGAGCTCACAAACTAAGTGGGCGAGGCTCTATGATTCCAGCGAATAGAACCTATATACAGCAGTTAAGGATTTATGAAAAGCAGACTGGCAATATAGGGTTGTCCAAGATGCATGGCTTGCGCCATGAATATGCACAGTCTCGATATAAAGAATTGACCGGTTGGGATGCACCTGTTGTTGGTGGGCCAACATCGAAGCAGATGACTACAGAGCAAAAACTGAAAGACAAAAGTGTGAGATTGTTGATATCTGAGGAGCTTGGTCATAGCCGAGAACAAATTACGACAGTGTATCTAGGAAGATAAACAAGATGATGTTAATTGGTATCGTTTTATTTGTAATCCCACTAGTCGGTTTTTTAGGATATAGGGGTGAAAAGTTTCACTGGTTTAGGATTCTGCCTGTTTATGCGGTGAGCTTTCTCACTGTTTATGCTTTAGATTGGGTGGATGCTAAAACTTCAATTGATTATATTTTTAAGCCATTCGTTTTGCTTTTCCCTATTATCAGTGTTGTGGGATTCTATGGGGGAGAATTTCATGCTGATCGGTTTGGCGCGGATAAATTGGCATTAGAGATCAAGTCATTGTTTAATGACAGAAAAAGTGCGCTATTTACTATTTTTGTCATTTATGCTGCCTCGATGAATATTGCACCCAACCTATTTTTATTCTTATTACTCCCGCTTGGTGTTGTCACATTTTTATTATCTCCAATCATTATTTCATTGATATATAGAGATGAAAAATTTCACACGATAAGAGTGCTTCCTGTCATTATAGTTAATATGGTTATTTTTTATGGCTTGGAAATTAATAGCTTTACTATGTATTTAGGCTTTGTTGGTGCCTTGTCTATTTCTATAGGAGGGCTTGTTGGTTATTTGGGAGAGCGCTATAACTTTGAAAGATTGCTGAGAAATCAATCGGAAGAGGTTGAGTTACTTTTTAAAAAAAGTAGTTTTAAGAAAGTAATGACGGGGTTTGCTTTTAGCGTGTTTTTGATTACTGCGAACTCTGTACCAACGATAGTTTTGTTGGTAATAGTTATAATCATTGCCGGTGGAGTGTATTTTGTTAGAAGCAGGTTAAAGAAAAATAAAATATCAGTTGAGAAAGATAGGGAAGATCTACTAGTTACAGACTCCCTTACTGAAGAGGTATTAAAAAAAGCTAATCACCCAGAAGGTATTTTTGCTGGGTCTATTAATGGTGAACCTGTTTTTGCTTCGACTCAAGATAGAGCGGTTGTTATTGGTCCTCCAGGAACAGGAAAAACAACATTTCTTGTCAGTCAGCTTTTAAAGTGGGCAGAGAGTGGGCGATCTTTTGTCTGCATGGATATTAAGCCTGAAATATATGGGATAACCAGGAGTAAGCTAGAGGAGCAGGGATATAAATTATATGCATACAATCCAACTAGTGGTAAAGGGCATCGATACAATATTCTTGATGATGCTATTTCCCCAGAACAGATAGGCGAATTAGCTGATTCTTTAATTCCGACCTCAGATGAAAAAAATATTATATTCTCTGCATCAGCTAGGGATTTTTTAGATGCAATTATTACTCATTTAAAAAATGAAAATAAAGGTAGTATTTCCTTGCCAGATGTTAGAGCTTTCGTCACTCAATTTGACGAGTGTAAAGAGCTATTGAATGAGTTAAGGCGATCAGGGAGTAATGACGTCAGAGAAATTGTTAGTGGTTTGAAAATGACAGCTTCAAATGAACGCTTATTAGGCTCTATATTCTCTACATTGACCACTAACTTGAGGTTTTTACGTTACCCATCTATTAAGGACAGTATGGTTAAATCTGATTTTTCATTATCAGAGCTTAAAGGAAAAAAGGTGGGAATCTTTCTTCAGTTTGAAGAGAAGACTAAATCATTAACTTCCAGCCTGGCTTCTGTTCTGGTTGGACATATTATGCGATACCTCATAACTAATGTTGATAGAGAGCCAGTATTTCAGATATTTGATGAAGTTGGAAATATGGCTCCAATCATAGGGCTAAAGGAAAAGCTTAATACCATAAGAAGCAGAAATATGCCTACCTGGTTGTATTGGCAATCAAAAGAACAAATGCAAGGATATGGCGACAAGCAGGACGAAGGTCCTAACATTATTCTAGGAGCTTGTGATTTTCAGATGGTATATCGTTTAAATGACAATGCAACAGCTACTTGGTTTAGTGAAAAAATTGGAACAGTTGATAGAGTAGTGAAAAAGGATTCTCACAGAAACTCAATAGTAGATCTTTTTGGGGCTGGAACCAGCTCGACCAAAAGTGAGGAGTTGGTGACAGAAGCAGTTATTAAACCTCATGAACTTCAACAATTAGAAGACGGTGAGGTTGTTTGTACTTACCGAGGGAAATCATGGAAAGGTAAAGCCCAACCGTATTATGAAATATGGCCCGAGTATAAAAATAGAAAACCTAGTTCACAAGATTGTGTTGGTAGTGTATATTTAAAGGTAGAGCTTAGTTAAGTCTTCTTCTTAATAATTGGTTTTTCTTGGTTGGGAAAATCAATGTCTCTAGTTGATGGAGTGTTTATTCCTCTAATCAATTTCACTCTTAATGACCACAATTGCAAGAATTAATATTGCATGTGCTTGGTCAATCTTAATTCTCGTAATAAAAAAGTGCTCTTTGAGTCCTGCATGTTCTAATTCTATAAAATTAACTTACGGAGAATTAATAATGTTTAATAAATGTCTGCTGAGAATTGTGATTACCATGCTTTTTTCGTGTGGGTCACTTTCTACTTTTGCTGCCAGCGATAGCGTTAGCGACTCAGAATTAAAATATGAATATCTTTATAAAACACTAACACACTCTAAAAAAGAGTACTCTAAATATCCAAATAATGTTACTGAACAAAAAATTCAAAATATTAATAGGGAAGTGATGAAAAATATAGAATCTCAATTAAATCAGTTTGGTAGAGATGGTTGGGAATTAGTGTCTTTTGACAGGCATTATTTAAAATTTAAGGTGGTTTTTAAACGAGTTAAAAAAGGTGAAGCATGAAAACAGATATTTCAGAAAGCACACAAGAGATTATTGTTGAAGCCCTAATAAATGAATTAGGGCGCGTTGGCCAACAGTATGTTGGAAGTTACTCTCAAGACGAAAAAATCACAGGAATTAGGGCTGCTTGTGGGGTATTCGGTATAGAGCCAAAAATAACAGTAACTAATAATGGCTTCGTTGTTTCTTGATTTTTATTTTGGGATGGAAGCATTTTCTAATGTTGTAAGGTGTTTCTATTCCTGTTCTTTTAAGGGTGTTATGTAATGATAATAAAACCAAAAATTAGAGGATTAATTTGTACTGCTTCTCATCCTACAGGCTGTATGAAAAACGTTTATGAGCAAGTTAACTATATAAAGAGGCAACCTCCTTTAAATACTACTGCAAAAAATGTTCTTGTAATTGGATCTTCGACAGGTTTAGGCTTGGCGTCTAGAGTTACCTCTGCTTTCAGCTTTGGTGCAAAAACGATAGGGGTGTTTTTAGAAAAACCACCAACAAAAGTTAGAACTGCAACTGCTGGTTTTTATAATTCAATAGCTTTTCATAAAGCAGCTAATAAAGATGGTTTAATAGCAAAAAGCATAAATGGTGACGCTTTTTCAACAAAAACAAAAGAGCGAACTATTGAATTGATCAAAAAAAAATTTGGTCAAATCGATCTTGTTATATACAGCCTAGCTACACCCAAAAGAGTAATCCCTAATTCGGGAGAAGTTCACAGAACAACTTTTAATCCTTTTGAAAAATATACGATTAAGACTATAAATACAGACACTAATAAAGTCGAGTTATTAACCTCAAATACTGCTACGCCATCAGAAATCTATAGCACAGTAAAAGTTATGGGTGGAGAAGACTGGGAACACTGGATAAAAGCTCTAATGGACGCTGAAGTGTTATCTAAAGGATGCAAAACGGTGGCATTTACCTATATTGGAGGGAAACTTTCTTGGCCTATTTATAGACATGCGGCAATTGGAAAAGCTAAAGAAGATTTAGATCGTGTAGCGACGAATATATCTAAATTTCTGCAAAAACTAAATGGTTCAGCTAATGTTGCAGCACTAAAAGCTATGGTAACTCAAGCAAGCATTGCTATCCCTGCAATGCCATTATACATATCGGCTTTGTATAAAGTAATGAAAGAAGCCAGAACTCATGAAAACAGCATAGAACAGATTTATAGACTTTTTGATACGGGAATTTATTCCAACTCACCAGTGCTAGATGAAAATCGCCGATTTAGGGTGGATGATTTAGAGCTGGATCTAAAAACACAATCCATAGTGGAGTCAATTTTTAGTGAAGTTAATGACGATAATCTGTATGAGATAACGGACTATAAAGGGTTTAAAAAGGATTTTTTTAAAATTTTTGGATTTGGGCTTAATGGCATCGATTACAGTAGAGATGTAGAGCACAATTTATTTTCAGAATACTTCTAAAGTTCTTTTTGTTGGGATAGTAATGCGTTCGACCATAACTGACATTAAACAATTTCTTAAAGCTGATTTTGATGCTACTGAAGACGTTCAAGTTTCTAAAATATATGATGGATTCTCAAAACGCTTTAACTATTTAATTGATATTAGTGATGCTGATGTACCTCCGATTGACGGTGGGCGAGTATCTTTTTTAGCTGAACTGTTTGGAGTAAGCAAACCAGCTACATCAGAATGGCTTAGTAAGGACAAGCCACCCAAAGATGGGAGTCAGCGTGATCGTTCAGGTGACGTCACGCTATTTAGAATTGTTTGTTTCTTTTTGAAGCATATTCAGAACAGTCACAATATAGTTCCGGCAAGAGTTGTTGCTTGGTTGAGGTATGGCGAAGGCGCTATATCGTATCCATTTTCGTCAGTTAGTCATTTCGGCATGCCGAAATTTTCTATTTTGGATAAATGACCCAACATTCTGTTGGATGCTAAATTAGCAACAACAAATGTTCTCCACTGGGAATAGTCGAGCGATCACTCACTTTTATTAACCCCTTTATTGTCAGTTGGCTGAGGAAGTAATTTTTTCATTGTTATTAGTTTATATGTATGTGCTTTTACTGACCAGGCTTTCAACTAGTTCTATAACGTTTTTGTTGATAAAGTCGTACCCTCCATCAGGGTCAAGGTTTTTTAAGGTATCTGGCTCTATAATAAGTATTTGATTATTTGTCCATGAACTGAAAGAAACATAATAGCAGTTGCCATCAGCAAAGCATTTATACTTGCTTGTTACCGCAATTTGAGTTCCTTCTTCTGTGTATGCTGACGGATTTTCAACTTGTTTAAATTCTAACTTTGCACCGATTAGCATTATTTTTCCTATTACGATTTATCAAATTCGGGTGGTAACCATTCAGCCTCTGGTAAATCATCAAAATAGGGCTTCATCATACTCATTTTGTAAGTACGTTCGTCAATAGGTTCAAGCTCCATATCACCGTTAGTAATCCTAACTATATAAGTTCCATCGCTCTTTTTTACCTTTGATACACCGTTAAATGTTGCCATTGTTTTTTCCTATATAAATGTGTATTTAATAATGTTCCGTCATCGTACTTGTTAATCCAATACTTTTCTCTTTCAAGAGCCTTATTCTTGTTGAGTCCATCTTCTAAAATAACAACGTCTGGTTCACCGTTCAAAGAAACATACTTCTTAAGCCATGCACTGACTTTCTTGCTACAGTTTCCACTATTTTTCAGCAAAACATCTACTCTGTTTCTGACATTATTCGTTTTTCCAATGTACATAACGTTGTTGCTAAATTTGTCAATTATAGCGTATACAAGATACTCACTGATGTCTTTCATATAATCATATTTTTTCTGATAATCGGACAGTGCTGCCATATTTTTCCTATGTTCTTCATTGTCTATAGTTGCTTAGCAATTTGATCAAGTATTCATTTTTTCAGCATTTGCATACTTGTTCAACCATACCAAATTTTCTATATCTTGTATTTGCCTGCCTTTAATCATAGTTGTCTTTTGTTTCTTGTTTTATTGTTCTCTTAATGTAAGCCGTTAAATCATACTTAATTCGATTTAGTCTTGATTTGTCATGAAGCATAAATTCGGAAGAAAGGTTTATATCAGAAAATGAAATCCCTAGTTTGATTAGTTTAAATATATTTTTTTCTGGCAATCCATTTTTTGATTTTATGGTAATTTCGTATGATTCGACTCCTGGCTCATTTGGTGGTTCTCTAAACACTCGACAAGCCTCACCTTTTTTATCTAGAGTTACCCAAATTGTATTTACGAAGAAATTGCATGAGTCTGATTTGCTTACTATTTCTAACATTTTAAAATAACCTTCTTTCTTACATATTCAAATGGTCGGCAGTGATGAATACAAGTTATTATTTATATAATATAAATAACCTATAATTCGAACCGTTTGAACGAAAGTTTATATTTTTGGGAGAACAAGTAAAGAAACCACTTAACAAG
>JAUIHB010000111.1 GCA_030432465.1 Gammaproteobacteria bacterium | reverse complement strand
CAATATCGAATCAGGTGACATTACAAGGAATTTTAGACCTGCCTACTACGAATCAAGCTAAAAAAGTTCAAACCTCTGGTGGTAATGCATCTCCTAAGTCATTAAATATTAGCTTGTGCCGGACACTCTCTACGGAGTTGACTGATGAAGAGGTTAACACTTTAGACTTAACCGTTGTCAGAGAGTTTAACCCTTCCGTAAAGAATAATTTAGATTTAGAACTCGCATTATTTGACTCTCCCCAAATCACTGGAGATATTCAATTTTTAGGGGAAGTTATTTTAGGTGTCAATGCCGGGTTTAATGTCGCCAGTACATTGAGTGGTGGAGTAACCTGTGCGTTAAAAGGCTTTCCTAAAACTGTAAGTTTTAGGTATCCAATACCTGGGCCTTTACCTTTGTTCATTTATCAAGATGTGGCCATTGATCTTGAAGTTAAACTTAATTTTGAAACTTTCGGAAAGTTTTCAGGAGGCTTTGAAGGGCTAGCTAACGCTTCGATAAACGTGACTTTTTCTCATGACGAACAAACAGACTCATGGAGCAATACAGTTACACCTGGTTTTGACTACTCTGCCGAAAACTCACTGAGTTATGCATTAGGTTTTATGGGAAGAGCGGCCATTTTGCCAACCATATCAACAACAATTAATAAAATAGCAACAACAAGTTTAACGGTTGATAGTGGTGTTCAAGCTGATGTGTTGGTTGAGTTAATCGGTGAAGATGACGTATTGGCTGAATTTAGGGAAGTACCTTTCATACTAGAGGAGTTTGAAGTAGCAGCTGATGCTAGTCTTCATTTAGCTGCCGATATCACAGTATTTGATGAAAAGTTATGGGAATATCCAAGTACATCGATATATCAAAGCCCTAGCTTACTAATATTCTCTACCCCCCAAACATGTGTTAATAACCCTACAGAGGAAGAAGGGTGTAAAGACTTATTAGCTAAAACTTCTTCTGGTAATCAATCTCGCCATGATATGCAATTACATACAGTTGACGGAAAGCTTAATCCTTTTGACTTATCATCTATAAGATGGAAAGTAACGCCTAACAATGGTTACATTGAAGTTAATGAAAATGACCCCAGAAAAGCGACATTTGTTGCTGCCGATGATGGTGCCTATACTGTAGTCGCTTCAGGTAAAGGAGTACTAGGAGACATCGCCAGAAAATACGCCATGTTTGCTTTTACCAGTGAGTGCACCTTTGGCTTGGGTCAAGAATTAGGCAGTGAGTATGACCAGTACTTGTTACCTTGGGATCGTACTTGGGGGTTGTGGGATGAGGGAATTTATATTTTCCCACCAGATGTGACTGCTGGAGATCCATCTAAGTATCATACAGAAGTGTGCGATTACTCTCACCGAAATATGAATGGTAATGGCAATGGTCAACCAAACTTGGTTACTTTCTATGGAGGGATGAAAAATGGACTAGAGTTTGGCTGGGATACTATAAACAGTCCAGATAGCTCACCATGGGAGTATGTGTTTGACAAGGGCGTCTTAATACGTTCACGTTGGTATGGGCATGGAAATGTAAACAATTTACCAGAACAAAGTATAACTACTTATACTAGTACTACCGAATACAAACCTGTTACACCACCATCGGGTAGTGCAGAGAGTTCACTGCTACCTTTATATCCGCTTGAGTTTAAAAGGGAGAGTATTAACATCAATTGGGAGTTGGTTGATAGTTCAGAACTAGAATTTCCAATCGTTTACACATCGATTCCAGATCATGCCAAGTACGTGAGGAGCAGAGAGTTTTGGGATGAGGAAAACTCTATTTATACATCTCTATATTACTACCCTAATGGAAGGCTAGAAGAAGAGCATATCGTTCATTCGCAGATGCAGCCAAACTTTGATGATATTTTAAACCCAGAACCTAATCATTTTAACTATTTCATTTACTATGAATTTATTGGGCCAGTTACTAAAGACGTTCGCAGGCTGTATTATGAAAACGGTTTGTTAAGAAGTGAATATGACAACATTGCAGGTACAATTAAGCGTTGTGGTTGGTATAATGATGAGGATGGATATGGCCTATGGGACTCTCCTTACCCTGGTGCTTATTATCAATGCAGAATCGATTAGTTTCTCTAAATAAAAACAAACGATAATTTTAAATAAAAGTCTCAAGTTAACTTATGTGCTAACTCATTAATTTTAGTAACTGCTTGCATTCGCGAGCAGTTTTCTAAAATTTCTTCATCAAAATCAAGAAAGCTTGAATTCATTAAAATCTTTTTAAAAACAAGTTATTAATCACAGTTCGTTAGTTAACTTATAGGCTGACTCAACCAATACAATAAAAAAGCCCAAGCGTTTTAGCTTGGGCTTTTTTGTATCTACATTTGAAAGCTTTAAAGATCTAACGCTCTATTTAAGCCTTGAATAAACTTATATTTTTATAATTGCTTCCTAAAGAAGTTCATTCAAAAAAATCTGAGTAAAATTTTATCTTCAAAGATTAGTTAAGTAATGTTCAGAGAAAACATTGTCCTAAAAAATCTTACTTTTAATTCAAATTCTAGAATATGGATCATGAGGAGACAAAGTCTTCGATTTTGTATGAATATAAGTTTTTTTAAGTTTAAAATTCAACAATCACTTTAGCTGATAAAGTATAAAAAAAGGCCCAATGTGAGCCTTTTGTTTTACATAAGAAATAACTTATTAACGTTTACGTCTAAATAACGCTAATGGACTTAGCAATAATAACCATACAAATGAACCTGAACTTGATTTTTTAGGCTTCTCAATTTCTTGAACAGGGGCATCTTTACCATCAGAAAGTACCGTCAGATTAAAGTTGCTTGATACAGAATCAGACGAGTTTTCAATGTCTCGAACAGTTACTGTTACTTCGATCTCTCCATAAAAGTATTGTTCAGGTTGGATAGTTACATTGTTTCCGTTAACTTCTGCAGTCATATGATCACCAGTTACAATGATTTCATTTGCAGAGTTGTGCTCATCTACATAAGTTACATCGAATGAGATTGCTTGATTTTCATCTGTTGTCATATCGTCAAGCTCTACCATCACAATATTGCTTGGCACTGAAAGTGTATGTGACTTAACAATGGTTTCCATGCCATCAACTTCAATTGTTGCTGTGAATTCCATATTACGTCCAGCTGATGTTGATGAGATATCAGCCCATGCAGTTACTTCAAATTGTGATGATTCAGGACCAACATAATCCATACAGATCACCATGTCATCTTTAACAACTTCATCAACTTCATTAAAGCTAATTTGCTTGCCAAGGTAAGCACCTAGTGGACCACGTGAGTATGATTGCCCCTTAAATCCTTGAATACCAATACTACCGCGCGCATCGGTTGAACCGAAATCAATATTGTCGTATGCCAGGTAGATCTCATGTTGGTTCTCACCGAAGCGAGTAAATGGTGTGAAAATTACTTCAAAGTCGAATGAATTGTCGCGTTTAGTCCATTCGTATGAGCGCGTAGCACGATCATAAATTGGGTCGCCATAGTCAGCTGCATTATCCCATTCTATGATGGCCCAAGTTCCGGTTGTTGCAAGAGTAATACCCTCTTGTGCACTTAAGCCAACACTCATTACATCATTTACGAAACCAGGGAAATAACCACGCCATAGTGGACCAATGCTCTCATACGGGAATGATTCGTAAGGGAATTGGAAACTATAAGGTGCAAAGTGACGAGTTGGACCGAATGATATCTTACCATTACCATGCACAGACATAGTGCCATAGCTTACATTTGATGCATCTGCATTGTTGTACAAATGTACATCATCAATACCATTAAATAGTGTGTTAACTGGTAGGCTATAACCACGGTCGAATGTGATTAGATTATTCTCATCGAAGCCTGATAAAAGAGGCATCAATCCAAATCTTGAAAGGTCAACATAACCCCCTGGGTTATTGTTGCCAAAGTCTGGTGTTCGACAAAATTCATCAGTAATATTGTTGGTTACGATGTAATCAGGTTTCACATCGCGAGTATCTTCTTGTATACCTGATACAATCAGCTTGCCATCGGCTACTTCAATGTTCACATCGCTACGCGAGCTCAACACATTTTGTGCATTTATATTCATCCCTTCAGGGATATTTGCAGTGAAGGTAAAGTTACGATCACTACCTGTGTTGTTAGCTAATACTTCAAAGGTAAATGGTACTTGCTCACCTGTTTTTGCTTTGGTTTGCGGTACATCCAAGTGAACACGGTCAACACCACGCTCTAGTTTGAATGGAATAGAACCAATGTTATTTGGGTTTACACTCGATGTACCAACATCAATCAGGCTGTAATAAACATCATCCTGATCCATATTCATGTTCCAAGAAACGTGCATATCTACTGTATTAATACCATCACTTGAAGGAAGTGACGCTGTGATAGCACTATCAACTTCATTGTTCACAACTGCAACTGCATAATCGAATGTTTCTTCTACACCTTCATAACCATTGTCACGGTGGTTATATAACATGTACCAGTATTCACCCTCTTCAGGATTATTGATGTTACAGAAGTTGTCATAGATAACGTGGCTAGATGCACATAAAATTTCATCCTGAGGCTGAATTTTTCCATCACCATTATAGTCTTTACCTACATAAACGCCTGGGTTACCAACAGCTAATGTCTTTTCAAGCTCAGACTCCACACCCAGAACTTCAACAATTAAGCGCTTAGCATTTGGTCCAACCGAAATCATACCGGTATGTACCGCTTCATCTAGAATATCGGTTTCGTCAGCTTCAGTTGTACGGTTAAGCGCCCATGGGAAAGTACGATCGTCATCTTTTGGAATTGTCGCTGTTTTTATGTCAGCTTTTACTGGCTTGTATGCTCGTGCTACAGGGCTATCTACTAGCGGCATAACTATATTTTTCGCCACGTAGCTCTCGTTATTAGCATGGGCAACAGCGTTAAGGCGTGAAGGTAAATCGCCGCGGTCGTATTTGAATGCCATTGGCCAGTGTGCGTCAGGAATATTATCTTCTTGCGCTTGGAAAATAAGGTTGGTATGTAACTCCACTTCAGAATTAGAGAACCAATCTTGAGTGTCCATTACGGATGCTTTAACAACAATTGTTTGTGTTTCCCCTGCTTTTAGTGAAAACGTTTTTGGTGTTATTTCGATATTTACGCCGTTTTGTGCAGATTGCGAACGCATATCAAATGCCCAATTGACAACATCTTCGTGACTCACGGTCCAAGTGCCATCTTTGGTTGCTTTAACAGTTCTTACCCACTGACACTCAGGAGCACAAGAAAAATCAACTAGATTAGGCATGTTTAACTGATGTGGTGTACCACCGTTAAAAGGATCAGCCGCTAAAAAGTTTGCGGCAGTTTCATCCATAACAAGGCCTGATTTTACTGCGTTTTCAACATTGATGCGGCCTGTGCCTGCACGATAGATTTGTGCTTTATCAGATTCACTGTTTTCTTGATTAAGACGCCAATATTGAACTTCATTGTCAGTTGTCATCATTAATGCTGATTGCACTTCAGAGGCTGTCCAATCAGGATTTGCTTGACGAATTAGCGCCATAGCACCTGCTACGTGAGGAGACGCCATAGAGGTACCACTACTCATGGAATAATCCATACCATAAGGTGTAGAAGCGAAAGGATGTTCATCAGAGTATGCGGCATAGATATCAACACCTGGCGCTGCGACTGTAGGTGCTAAAATTTCAACATTGGAGTATGACGGGCCACGTGAAGAGAAATTAGCCAACCAATCAGCCTTCGACTCATCAATGCGGCGAACGGTAACCGTTGGTTTAATAGAGATCATGTGGCCTTGCTCGCTGAAACTATCCACCCAATCTTCTAATCCGTCATTTGGATAAACCCCATTCCATTGGTCATACGTTAAGTGAACTCCTGGAATTGAGTAACTTTCTGGAACAGTACCTTGATTGCGATCTCGGTTATACATAATAAAACCATCAGCGCCTCCAGCTTTAACATTATCAACTTTTGCTGTTCGCGCGTTGGCATTAGGATCGGTAGCATCATGGCGCTGACAAATTACAATAACATTGGTGTCACCAGTTGCTGCTCCAGGGATCTCACTTCCGTCTTTAAAGAAGTCAAATGTTCCAGCAGGATATTCATCTACGCAGTATCCATTTGAATCTTTATCACCATTGATGTCTTCGTAGTCTTTGGCCCAAACGACTACCCCAGTGATTTCTTCATTATTGATTGCGCCGCCTATTAAACCTATATCGGACCAGCTTGGTACTTCTGAGCCCATTTCAGGGTCGATAAAGCCTGCGTATTCAATACTCGTTTCAATTTCTACTTCGCGGCCATGTGTTGTTGCAGCAACTTGTGCTAACCAAGGTGAAGAGTTATCTAGGTAACCCATGCACTCAGAACCACCACATACACCTGTACCTGAATTACCCGCAGCTGCCGCAACATTAATACCAGCCTCACGAGCTGATAAAAATGCCAGTTGAACAGGGTCAGCCCATACATTAGAGTCAGCACCGCCGATTGAGAAGTTGATAACATCAACACCGTCTGAAATTGCATCTTCTATACCAGCAACAAGAGCTTCGCCCGGACAGCCCCTATAACCTGAATCATTTGAAGAATGGCACACCTGATAAGATATAATATTTGCATGTGGAGCTACACCAGAGATTTCAGGAAATAAGGCTTCTTTGATGATTTTTCCATCAAGTTCATTTCCTGTACCTGCCACCATATACGGAACATCTTTAACCACGTTACCTGCAGCAGTAGAAGCAACGTGTGAACCATGGCCTTGGTAATCTTCACCGATTGCTGGCCAACCAGGGATCATCGCTGAGAAACTATCTGTAATTATATCATATGATCGCACGCCGATAAGTTTGTCATTACACTGAATATGTTCTTTATCTTCAACGCAATCACCCACATATTGATTTGGACCCCAAGGGTTAGTGTGGTCGTAACCATCACCGCCTAAATCTGCGAAAGATGGGTGATCAGAATTAACACCAGTATCAATTATGCCGATAATTTGACCTTCACCTTTGTGCTTGATGCCTGCTGTAGCGGCGCCAGACCATACTTTATCAGCATGAATAGTCTTAGGACCTTCATCGCTTAGAAGATCGTAATGCTTTGAACGCATTACTGAAGCGATGCTACCTAAGTTGGCTATACGCTGAGCTTCTTGTTCAGTCATTTTGACTGAGAAGCCGTTAATCGCTTTTGTAAATTGACGACGGATTTCTGTTCTACCTGTAAGGGCGGTCACTTCCTGCATAACACTTTGTTGCTTTTTACGCAGTTCATGTTCATACATCGAAACAGCTTTTGAAGTTGTTTGTCCGCGCTCAAAAAGTTTACCTTTTTTGAGATTCATTGTGCGAGTGAGGGCTGAACTAGGATCTTTTGCAGCAACAGCTACAGACGCATCACGAAGGCGAACGATGTAAATGTGTTCACCCTCAATATTTTCTTTAACAAATTTATTTGCTTTTGCATTTAATTGTACGTTAACACCATTATTAGCTGCGTCAGTTGTACTTTGTGCGTTTAATTGCTTTTGTAGATCTTGAATGCTTTCAAAGTTGAAGCTAGGAGCTTTTAATTTATTGTTATCATTCAGACTTTTTAAATCTTCCTGCACAGCTGCATATAGTGATGTTGCGCTAAATAACGCGACACCAACAGCAGTTGCTATTGTTGTTTTTTTCATAATAAACCCTAATTAGCTTTGTTATTGAATTTGATGAATCCGAAATAATCGGAATTTTTAAACGACTCGATTCAATCACATTACTGAAGTGGGTCACTAACAACTCTATGTACATTTTTGTACATCTCAGTTACAAAAATTTAACTGTTTAAACATCTTGGTTTTATTTATAAGAATTTTTATTTTTTGTAGCAATTTGTACTGTTTGTAGAGTTGGCTTAAATAAAATGCTATACAAATTAAAGTGTTATATTTTTGTGTTTCAAAAGTCTTTTTTTGCTATGAAAGATTTCAAATACCCATCTTGCACTCTTGTGTTAAGTAATTAAGATTTAATCAATACTTTATGTGAAGACTATAAAATCATGAGAAAAAACATACTCTTTGTATGTGCGTTGCTATTTATTTCAAAAATTGCGCATAGTAAAGAAGTAGATAATGGACAATACATTGAGGTTGGCGCATTAGAAGCGTCTTTAACGTTTGGTTATGGTGGTATTGAAAACCCTATTCATGGCGCTGAAGATATTGTTTCTTTTGTTCTGCCACATCTCGCTTACTATGGTGAAAATTGGTATTTCGATGATTTTTCTCTAGGCTACAGTGTCTCCCAAAATAGATCTTTTTATTTTGATGTAGTTGGAACATTTAATGAAGATGGTTTTTTCTTTGAACTTGATGGGATCGATAAGCTATTTGCTATAAATGGGTTGCGAGACTTAAATCGACCAGGTCGACCGCCGGTAATTCCTGATTACCTAACGCCTATTGAACGTAGTATTTCGTATCAAGCTGGATTTGCCTTCGGCTATGCAAATCGAGGTGTGGGTATCGAATTAACTACATTGCACGATATAAGCAGTGTTCATAATGGTTCTGAAAATAAATTGGTTGTTTATTATGCTAATACTCTTTTCGGTGGGCAATTTTTAGGCGAGGCGGGAGCTACGCACAAAAGCAATGAGTTAATAGAATATTATTATCGCATCAGGCCGTCAGAGTCAGTATCTCGAATAGTTAATAGCTCCTTAGGTGGAAGTGCTATTAACTATCATCTAAAACTAGAGTATCGATATCCTATAAACGAGCATTTTAGCTTTATGTTGCGCATTTCAAATACATGGATCGATAAAGATTTAAGTAATACTCCAATGTTTGGTGCAGACCAATACTTATCTGGGTTTTCTGGAATAACGTTTGAATTTTAACTATTTAAATATCACATGCTATTAGAACATTTTGTAGCTTTACTTTTTATACCAACAGCTGTGCTTGGACCAAGCCTAGAGGTAACTCCGCACACCTGTATTTATGAGGGTAAAGTACCTAAGTGTGAAATGAACGTGAAAGTTACAGCATCTGCACCTGGTAACTCTTCATTATGTATACTTATCGAGTTACCAGAATTCGTACCAAGATGTTTTAATGAAAGTAAACTGTCAACAAACTACCACATAACGTTAGAGTCAACAGTCAATGTTATTCTAACAAATGAATCTGGCAATATTCTTGTGCAAAAGAAATTAGTGCTTGGAAAATTGAATCCTAAAAACTATCGTGTTAGAAGACGTTTTGGATGGGGGGTATAGCATTGAGTCATCAAGTTTTATTAATTGAAGATGATAAAGAATTAGCCCGTTTAATAAGCCGCTTTTTACAAAAAAATGGACTTGATGTTACCATCGTAAATACATGCTCTCAATTTATGGCAAGTTATAATCATTTTACCCCCGACCTTATTTTATGTGATGTGATGCTACCAGATGGCAGTGGCTTTGAGTTGTTTCCATTTATTAAAAAGCATTTCACCTGCCCAGTGTTATTTTTGACAGCTTTAGACTCTGATAGCTCCCAGATTAAAGGTTTAAATCTGGGTGCCCATGATTACTTAATTAAACCAGTTCGTCCGGAGTTATTACTTGCGAGAGTGAATAGTTGTTTGCGCCTTAGTGGTAAAGGAGAAGCATGTAAAGCTATTGGCTCTTTGCAGCTTGAAACAATTCAGCGCCAGTTAGTATATAACAGCCATCACATTAGCTTGAATGATGATGAAATTAGTTTAATAAAGCTATTGATTGAAAGTTATCCTACACCTTTGTCGCGAGAAACCTTATTTAAGGAAATCATCGGGCGAGAGTATGATGGTCTTGATAGGGCCGCAGATCTTAAGGTTAGCCGATTAAGACGAAAAATAAGAGAGCATGATATAGAGGAGCTCGATATTATTTCAATTCGTGGAGAAGGCTACTTGTTGCAGGTACCTTCTTAGTATTATGCGTAAGCAATTTTTCCGCCTTTATGCGTTTATTATATTTAGTGTTATTGCGGTGCTTACTGCTTTTGGGCAGATATATCAAAATTATTTGAATGAACAATCTCTGGTTATTGCTCTACCTATCTCACAAATATCTACTTTGATAGAAAATAAAGATAAAACGATGAGCGTACTGCAGCAAAATGAGCTTGCTTTGCCGTTATCACTGCAACAGCAATTGATCGACTCAAGAATGCTGACTGTCAGTCAAGATGAGGGGAATTATGTTTACTTCTTAGATGACCAAGATAATAGCAATAAAGTGTTTCGTTTAGGACCAATCACAGTTGCTCCACCGCAAGATGAGCACAATATTTATTTTTTGCTAGCCTACAGCACAATTGCCTTGTTAGTAATGTCGTTAATTTGGCCTGTTTTTAGAGACTTAGCATTGCTTAAACGAGCTGCCCGACAATTTGCAAAAGAAAAAAGGGCTTTTCAGACAGGGGTTAAACCAAGCTCAACCGTTTTCCCACTTGCGCAAAGCCTCACAGAAATGTCTGAAAGAATAAGTAAGTTTATTCAATTGCATGAAGACTTATCTCGTATTATTTCCCACGAAATCCGTACACCGTTATCGCGAATGCGCTTTATGATGTCATTACAAACTGATATTGATAAAGAGTTGGAACGCACTATTCACAATAATATAGACGAAATTGAAAATCGATTATGTCAGTACTTAGACTTTGCGCGAGTTGAGTATCTCAGTAAACCTTTAGCAATTGAGAGCCTGGATGCATTTGAATTTTTAAGCGGAGAAGTTACCAAAAACCAAGTATTCACAGATGTTAAGATCGAAATACAGGTTATTGAAAAATGGCTCAATTGCGA
>JAUIHB010000110.1 GCA_030432465.1 Gammaproteobacteria bacterium | reverse complement strand
GACATCGCCCCTCTCGCCTGACAAAATTAAAACGAAACTCATCGAGTTGCTGAATCGGCACGAAGTCTTACTTGTCCCTCACCAGACAAATGCAAAAGCAGCCAAAGGGAATTCTGGAGGCGGCTCCGGTTCATCACGTGCTAGCACTCCACCTCCACCGCCGCCTCAAATGCAGCGTCATGTGGATGAGTTACCACCAGAAAATACAGAATCAGAACTACCTCCCGTCAGCAGCGACACACCAGCGAAGGTCACACCAGAGTCAGCAACAGGGGCGTCTCCCGTGGCACAAACCGAAACCAAAGGCTGCCCTATCAGCATGGTATCCGGTGAAGAGTTATTGGTTATCAATGATGGTGTCTTACCGGGAGCGATCCCTTTTGAATGGTCCAGAACTTATCGCAGTGGTCATTCGCGCGATATAGGTTTAGGTAAAGGATGGACACATACCGCCAGTGAACATTTACGCCTGACCAATGAAGCACTGGAATACTATGACAATGAGGGGCGCTGCCTGCCTTTAACAATTCCGGTCATTGGACAAACCAGCCGATACTTGCCCGAAGGGTTTGAAATAACTCGTCAGAATGAGCACCGCTTCTTACTCAAACAACAAGGCGATAATGATAAAGTTTTTACCGCCTCAGGTCGCACTAATGGTGTTTATCTACTCACTCAAATTCGACATTCTGGCTATCGGCCTGCACAAGACGATAACAGCAGAGCAACAGGTTTTGCGTTGCAATTGTCTTACAATCCTCAAGGACAATTAGTTAAAGTTTCGGGCAACTGGGGCAAAGCGTTAAACTTTGTCCGTGGTGATTATGGTCGGATTGATCAGGTTGAATTGATTAACACCCAAACACAAGCCAGAAAAGTCATTGCAGCCTACGAGTATGATGAGCAGAGCCATTTAATCCAGCACAAAAATGCAAACGGCGTTGGGGAGACTTATCAGTATTCAGCACACTTATTAAAACAACGAACGTTGGTTACCGGGTTTAGCTATTACTATGAGTGGGACAGCAACGATCATCAGGCCCGTTGTTTAAGAAACTGGGGCGATGATGGCATTTATGATTACCGCTTTAGTTGGGATCCGGAAAATAATCAAAGTACAGCCACCGACAGTCGCGGCTATACCAGTACCTTTTATTACAATGAATATGGCCAGATACTCAAAGAAGTCGATAACGAAGGGGGGATCCACCAATATCGTTATCAGCAGGGACGAAGAGTCGCCGCCATTGATCCGCTGGGTAATGAAACCGCTTACTTTTTCGATGCCGATAATTCCCCCGTCGGTTATCGCAATGCTTTAGGGCTACGCGAAACTTACAGTTACTTTAAAGGTAAACTCACCGGATATGCCAATAAAGCCAAAGCGCGCTGGCGCTACGAATACAATCACTTGGGGCAAATGGTTGAGGCAATTGATCCGTATCGTAAGCGCACATCATATCGCTATACCGCCAATGGTTTAATCGCTAGCATTTGTCCGCCCAACCAGCAAAAGCAAATATTTAAATGGCGTACCAATGGCGAACTGGAAAGCATCACAGACGCCAACGGACATGTACGCCGTTTTACCTATAATGACTGGGGACAATTGATTGCCAGCGAGCTGTTACTGAAAGGCGGAATTTCTGCTGGTAAAACTCATTACGATTACACAGCAACCGGTAAAATCAGTCAGGTAAAAACACCTGATGGTAAAACCACCCAATATATTTACAACCCTAACGACCAATTAATTAAACACATTGATCAAACTGGACGTATAACACAATTTGAATACGATGGACTCAGTCAAGTAACACGCAGAATTAATCCTGAAGGTCATACTTTAGTTTATGAATATGACAAAGAACGCAACCTGATTGGTTTAGTTAATGAAAATGCTGAGCGTTATCAGTTCTTTTATGATGGTAATGAAAGGCTTATTAAAGAAATTGGGTTTGATGGTCGCGAGCAACTATATCAATACAATGAAGCGGGTCATTTAATCCAGCATCAGGATGGAAAAAATAACCTGACGGAATTTGAGCGTGATCCATTAGGTCGCATGCTCACCAAAATTAGTCGCTCATTAACCAAGCCAGAGCAGCCGATTGAAAAGTCTCGCTTCGCCTACGATCCACTTGATCGCATTATTGAAACCTATAACAACCAACATTATTTAGCCTTTGACTATAATCTGGTTGGCAATTTGCTCAAAGAGCATCATAGTCGGATCGATAACCAGAACCGCCGGATAAAATCGACTTATCAAGATATTGAATACCAAAATACCTGGCCAGGTTTAAGAAATGCCATGTACCTGCCTGATGGCCAAACTATTCAATATCACTATAATCTCAGCAGGCAGCTGTCTCAAGTCTCACTGAATGAGCAAGTGATCACACAAATTGGACATGACGAATTTGGACGCGAAATCACCCGTACCCAAGGTGAACTCACCACCCAGATCGAGTATGACCCAATGGGTCGATTGCAAAAGCAATACACCACTCAGCAAGCCAATAAGCAGCCACGTATCCAGCGCGAATATCAATATGATCAGTTTGGTAATCTTCAGCATGTTTCACAGGGAGACACATCAACTCACTACGTTTACGATTTACTTAATCGACTGACGCGTACTGAACATTTAAGCCAAAATGAAAAACAGCAAGAAACGTTTCATTTTGATCCTGCCGGAAACCTGCTTGGAGAAAGTTCCAACGACAAAGCGCAGGCCAAAGGCAACCGCCTGACCATTCAGGGTGACAGCAAATTTTATTACGACGAGCAAGGTAACCTGATTCTGGAAAAACGCGGCAAAGGCGGCAAGCTTGAAACGCACTATCATTACAACTTGCAAAATCAATTGATAAAAGTAGAAAAGCAAGGACAGGTCACTGAATACAATTACGACCCACTCGGCAGACGTCGAGAGAAAATCGATGAGTTTGGTACCACCACTTACCTTTGGTCGGGTGACCAGATGGTGCAGGAAAACCGCAACAACCTGAAAAAGACCTATGTTTTTGAACCGGAAAGTTTTAAACCGGTCGCCATGGTTCAGGATGAAAAAGTCTATCACTACCATCTTGACCACTTAGGTACACCGCAAGAGCTGTCAGACGAACAAGGCAGAATTGTCTGGAAAGCCCGCTATAAAACCTACGGCAATGTCGCTTATCAAGAAGTGGAAGAAATCGAAAACAAAATTCGATTTCAAGGCCAATACTTTGATGAAGAAACCGGACTTCATTATAATCGGCATAGGTACTATAATCCGACAGTCGGCCAGTTTATTACTCAAGACCCCATAGGGTTATTGGGTGGGGTGAATAACTATCAGTATGCGCCGAATCCGACTGGATGGGTTGATCCGTTTGGGTTGAGTTGTAGTGAAGTACATGTTGCTTATAGGCCGAATAATCCTGTTGGTCACAATGTAATTGGGATTCAAGTTGATGGTGGAGAAATAAGATGGTTTGATCTTGTTATGACAGAAGATCCTGGAGGACCTCTGGGCTTGCTAAAAGGCGGGCAAGGTACGATATTACGTGAACAAGAAAAGATATCGAAGAACTATCAAATTTCAAGTCGTTCAATTGACACAAAAGAAGCACAAAAAATGATAGATAAAGCTGAAAGCATGAAGAATGATGGAACTGGACCGTATAATCTAATTTCCAACAGTTGTACGTCAGCGGTTTCAGAGATCCTCCAAGCTGGTGGAATAAAACCTCCCATTTGGGCAAAAACACCTTCGCTAATTCATAAATGGTTTTAGTTATGGCATTGTATAGAGAAACTTACAAAATAAGAGAAGAACTCCCTCAACTTTCATCCATTTTGAGAGAATTGCAAGTTAATACAGGAGTAGATTGGGATTTAGAAGAACTATCTCCCAACACAGCCGTATTCTCAGCGAATAGTAGTACTTCTATAGAAGTTAATTTTAAGGATCGGCACCAAGCAGAATTTTTTTTTTCTCCAAGAAATAAAAAAAATTATTTTGAACTCAGCTTCCTATATGTTATGAGAAAACATATAGAAATTGACGAAGAAATTTTCCCTTCATTTATAAACAAGAAGTGGAAAGATATCTCATTCTTTGAGAAAGTCTTTAAATAAGTTTAAACTCAGAAGTTCAATGAAATAGGGGGTGCAACTATCGCACTGTTCAACTCGGCCGAATCTGAACAACGTTCTTAGGTGCTTCTATCGGTTGAGAATAAAACTTTTCAATCCTTTTCCATGCAGCATCAAGCTGCTTACTGAGTAGCAAGGCTCTTGTAGCAGTCCGAATTGACGTCATAACTTTTACCAAATTAGCAGTCGTATAATTTTGCAGTTTTACGACCATTTTGCCACACTCTCATCATAACTAAAAATCAATTTCCAAATTAGAATCCTAAGTTTTATCAAGCAATGTCATAAAATTTATAAATCTTCTATCATATTTTTAGAGAATAAATCGCAGTAAAATTGTTCTTCAAAATTTTAGTTTATTTTTTTACCATCATACTTTTTACCAAATTATTTATCATACCTTGTACCAAATTGTTATCGAACACTTTGTGGATAACTTTTTCGTGGGTGATATTGATCTAAAAAAGGGCTTTCGCCCTTTGTGTTTTTTTGTTGTAATGATTCAAGATGAAAAAATCTCTACCACCTTAACCATTTAGGCACACCGCAAAAGCTGTCAGACGAACAAGGCAGAATTGTCTGGAAAGCGCGCTACAAAACTTACGGCAATGTCGCCTATCAAGAAATTGAAGAAATCGAAAATAATATTCGTTTTCAAGGCCAATACTTTGATGAAGAAACCGGACTTCATTACAATCGGCATAGGTACTATAATCCGACAGTCGGCCTGTTTATTACTCAAGATCCTATAGGGTTATTAGGTGGGGTAAATAATTATCAGTATGCGCCGAATCCAACGGGGTGGGTTGACCCGTTGGGGTTGTGTAAAGAAGGTAAAGCAATAATAAGACAAAACGAAAATGACTTTCAAGAAGGTCATTTCACAATTGAAATTATTTATAAAGATATCAACTATAAAACACATCAAGTAATTACAACAGAAGATCAAAGTCAGACAACTATCAGGCGAGCAGGTAAATATGAAAAAGGTAAAACACCTGTACATGAAGCCACAATAAAACTTTCTGATTCTTTTTCGGCATTACAGCTTCAAAAAAATCTATTAAATAGTGAGCTAGGAAAATACGTTCTCATAGAAAAAATTCATTTGAAGGCTCAATGTTGGTTGATTCGACCCATTTATCTATTTCTTCTGAGTAAGCACTTCTTTCTCCCCATTGCCCATTACCCATTGCGTCTAGCCAATATTTCATAAGTATTAGCGAAATTTTCTTGAAAATAAACACAATAAAATCTCAAAATACGGGGTGCTTATGTTGGCTAACGAACAGAGAACTTCCAGTCAAACGCATAAACTTATGTTCACTGGATGACGTCATTCAGTAGTTCAACATTCTTTTAGGAGAATATAATGAAAATGCAACAAACGAATCAAAAGACTCCACAAGGAAGCGAAAACATAGCAAATTGGGATAAAAAAATTAAAGCGGCTCATCAAAACTGGAGTAAAATTCCTGAGGATGAGTTTACCAAGCTTGATGGTACTCGTGGCAAGCTGGCTAGCTTAGTGGAAAATCGCTATCACGTATCTCACTCAGAAGCAGAAAGTCAGGTTAAAAAATTCTGTGATAAACAATAGTTAAAATTATTGCTATTGATATTTTTATCTATGATTAAAGTTATAAAATACTTTGCTCACAATGAAAAAATAGTCGTTAATATGTAAAGTAGAAATTAGCCATTGCGGTATATAATCATCTGTAATGGCTTTTTACTACGAATAAACCACTCCAGACACTACTCAAAAAATCCATATTGTTAGCCATATAATAACAACACACTTATAGTGAAGGCAGAATTATAACGGCCTTTAATAATACAAGTTATTCCTTAATATTTTGATTTCTAATTTTTTACAAAACTATGTAAAAGTGAGATACATCAAATCAAAAGTTCAGTGACATACTTATTACAAACCACCAGCGGCATCAATAAAGCTACCGGTAACAAATGACGATTTTTCAGTCGCCAGCCAAAAAATTGCCTCTGCCACTTCTTTAGGCTTACCACCTCTTTGCATCGGAATTTTAAACTTCAATCTTTCTACGCGCTCAGGCTCTCCACCCGATATATGCATTTCCGTATGAATAAGTCCGGGACGCACAGCATTAACTCGTATTCCTTCAGCAGCCACTTCTAAAGCCAGGCCTCGAGTTAATGTATCAATAGCCCCTTTTGAAGCAGCATAATCAATATATTCATTCGGCGAGCCACTTTGAGATGCGCGAGAAGAAACATTCACAATAGTACCGCCACTGCCACCACTTTTGGTTGTCATGCGTTTAACCGCTTCTTGGCAGCAAAGAAAACAACTCATAACATTAGTTTGAAGGACTTCACTAAAACGTGCTTCTGAAATTTCAGTTAAACGACATTGAGTTTTCAAAATAGCAGCATTATTTACTAAAGCGGTAACACGCCCTAATTCATTGTCTACTGTTTCGAACAACCGAGTCACTTCGCTAGAGATCGAAACATCCGCTTTAACTGATATACAATAGCCGCCGCTTTGTAATATTTCATTTTTAACTGTTTCCGCGGCGACATCATTTGAAATATAATTGATACAGACAGCATAACCATTTTCAGCAAATAACTTTGCCGTCTCAGCACCAATGCCGCGACCTGAACCTGTAATTATTACAACCTTGCGGGGAGTCATTTATTTTCGTTACCTAACATAACGCCTAAAACCAAATCGCTTACTCCTTGGACTTTGCTTTTTGAATCACAGCGGCTAATTCTGGGGGCAATGGCATTTTTTTAAATGGACTGACATTTGCACCACCAGTATTGCCTTGTGGAACTAAACCAAATGCGGTTTTCGTGGCAGCTCCTACAATCCGAAAAACCTGACCTAAAAACTCTCGAACGGAACGATTCCGAATAGCCCATATCAGCATTAGCACATGAACCCTAACATGCCAATAGGTTGATTCCTGTCCGAGTACATGTGCCCGTTCCAGATGTGCAAACTCTTCTAGGGTATCATTAGCTAAACGGACACGCTTAGCCTGCTCTAGTTCAGCTTCGACATAAGGCGCTATTTTGCGAGAAAAATCACTGCCTAAAAAGTTACTTTGCACAAAAACCTCTCTAGAGTGAAGTAAGGGCTTAATTTCGGGAATAACCCCTGTCAATAAAGGCTTCAATTTAAAATAATTGGATTTATCTAGTTTAGTACTAAAGAAGTTTCTCGTCACTCAAAAAATTGGCAAGAGCGATTAAGTTTTACTCTGCTAGTAAAAACTGGGATAACATTAAGATTCACTCTGATTTAACTCCTTAAACACCAGTCAAATAATAGTTGAATACTTACTCTATGATCTCTATTGTGCTAGCTTGTCCTGATATATGACTTAAAGTCACTCTACTTATCTGGAAGACTAATGGAATCTAAACTCCTAAAAATAAAATTAACTCCGAACTCTCGAGCTCATTTAGAGACATTAATATCTTATATGCGAGACAATATTGATTTCCCTAAAAGCGAGATGGAACAAAAAGGGTACTTTTGGGATTCAGTGTTTTATGAAGAAACACAGGAATTTGAATACATTTATATCGTCATTAAATCAACAAATTTTTCTAAAATAATGATAGATGAGAATGATTTAATAGTAACGCCATTCCGTAAAGTTTATGAAAAATTTAGAGCTCAATGTTGGGCTCCAGAACCTTATGAAGACTTTGAGCCAATATTCTGTTTTAATTCTTCAATGACTTTCAGTAATTAATTGGAATGAAAAAACAGTAAACACTGTAACTATATTTGCAACTTTAGACGGAACGACTATCGTTCCTATCTTTAGAATAATTTAAAATCAAGTACGAAAGATTTTTTGAAACAGTTATAATTCGAATTATTCACATGACTGAAAAGCAAACATTGCATAAATTGTACATGACACTGGACAAGTCAGGATTTATATTAACTCAAAATTTTATTAGCCCCGATTTAGCTAATATGATAACTCAAGAAACAGATACCGATCTTATATCCAGCAAAGCCACGCAACCTACCCGTAGACGAATATTACACTTAGAGTATAGCAGTTACTCGCTACCGGATAATGTAAACTGGGCATAAACAGTTGAGTACGACTATTATCAAAATGTCATAAAATGATGATTGAACTAAACTTCAAATTAGCCATCTTAATAATTCATAAAGCCTATTACTACACAGTAAGTCGAGCAAATTTTAATATGCCCATCGAGTGTAAAATAATGAAATTCAATAAACTTTTTTTCGGTTTTGGAATCCTTGTAACTTCAATGCCTTTGACAGCAAACGACAAGCCCAAATGGGTAGATGAAGGTCCATACGTTACAGATGTATCATTATCTTTGGAACTCCCATTAGAAGTTATCGGTAATAAGCTTTTTGTTGAAGTCGAGATAGCAGGTAAACCAAAGCGTTTTTTGTTTGATACTGGCTCACCGTCAATGATCAGTAGTAAACTCGCAAAAGAACTAAAGCTTAAAGTCATCGATAAAAGACAATCTAAAGATTCTCATGGTGCAATTGTTGATACCAATATTGTTCAATCCGACCTTAACATTGGTGGTACAACCTTCTACAAAACCCCTATTTTTACCGCTGACTTTCCGAAGGTTCCCCAATGTTTATTTGACGGTGTGCTTGGCTCAGAAATACTGCCGCTATGCGCTTGGCAAATAGACTTACCGAACTCTGTTCTACGTTGTAATTCCAATTTAGCTTCGCTCAAACAAATAAAAAATGCTAAAAAAATTCCACTTTACAACTTTGGCTATCCTCACTCACCCATACTGGATATTCAATTTTCCGAAAAAGCTGTTAGTAAAGCTTTATTTGACACAGGTTCACCTGATTATATAACTATTTCTCCTCCAGACTTTGAAGGTGCAAAACGTAATGATGGTATAAAAGCGGTCACATTAGGGTTTGGTTCACTCGGAGGTTCTATCGGCGGGCTCGCTGAGCAGAAAAAACAACATTTAGTCAAGTTAGCTAATTTTGCGGTCAAGGATATTCCTCTTGGAGCAGTTAATGCAACCTTAAGAGAGTCATCTCCTAGCTTGATCGGCACATCAATTTTAGAGCACTTTGTGGTAACCCTGGATACAAAATCTTCTTCTGCTTATTTTAGTGAATATAAAAAAGGAGAGTATATTCGACCCTCTTATGGTTTTAGTTTGAGCTTTGATGAACAGGTTTTAGTGTCACTTGTTTGGGATAATTCACCAGCTCAAAAAGCAGGGTTAAGCGTAGGACAGCACGTCACATCAATTAACGGCAAACCAACCGAAACATCTTGCGAAGGAATTCGTGATGTGATGAAAGCGATGGAAAGTGACAGCATTCAACTAGAGTGGAAGGACGACTCAAAAAAAATTACTCGTGCAAAATTTTTCTAAATTTTATTCCGCTCACAATGATCAAGCTTTCACAACTTGGTGTTTCATTTTCCAAACTTTTTCCTTAATGATTGTAGCTTCTATTGAAGTAATCCTATGGGAGTCGCTCCAAAAAGCGTCAGAAATCATCACAACCATTGCATTTTTTCATAATTCATATAATATCTCAATATTGTTATTGAATACAATAGCAATATATTAATTATTAAAGCCAGGCTGTTTAGCAACATAGTATTTGCTTTAAAAAATTAAATTAACGCGCTAATTTAATGTAAAAATCAGCCTAAGTTGTATCAACCATAAAAACAAAGCGGCTAGTTTAATCGGTAGAGATAAGGGGGATATTTCTACTATTTAAACTCATGTTTTATGTAGAATGAGGTTAAGCATTATGAATATATCTTTTTATCGATTAGTTTTCTTTGCGGGTTTACTGCTACTAATCCCTCGCGCCTATGCGCATCAAGTCTTCGAAATTCGCGCCGAATCCCTCGGCACTATTGAGCAAACTCAAACATCCCAACAGCAAACCACTTTTTACATCAATCACACGGAGTTATTAAGCTTCGCCAAAAAACAGACAAATACTTCAAATTTCCAATTACGCTTTAACCTCAATAATCAGCATCAATGGGATATGGTATTAAAGCCAAGCAAAGTATTGGCGACGGCAATAGTTGGTGTTAATCACAAAGGCCAAACCATCAATTTAGAGTCAGATGTGACTTACCAAGGCTATTTAAAAGACAAGCCTAAATCAACGGTAAGAATGACAATTTCAAAACACCTTATTCATGCGGTGGTAAACCAAGGAGATAAGGTTTACATACTTGAAAGCAAAAACGCTAACCAACCGAATATCTTGTCATTAAATAGAGGCAACGACTCGATAGAAAAACTTAAATGTGGTGCAACCGATCATGAATCGCATACTCATCATGTAGAAGAATATCTGCAAGAAGTTTTGGGTGAAAAAAATTTTACCCAATCACTGAAAAAAAATGCAACAAGCCAATCAATACTTACCGCAAAGTTAGCATTTGTCTGCGACGTTGAGTGTTTGGCTAAACAGTCAGGAAACAAAGAAAATGTTAGCGCAGATGTTCAAACAATTGTTAATGTTA
The DNA here is from genome assembly GCA_030432465.1 of Gammaproteobacteria bacterium. Classification (GTDB taxonomy): domain Bacteria; phylum Pseudomonadota; class Gammaproteobacteria; order Enterobacterales; family Kangiellaceae; genus Aliikangiella. The sequence continues at coordinate 306 of JAUIHB010000110.1, read as the reverse complement.
TTAATGGTTATTACTCAGAGTATGGTGTTCAATATGAGTTACAACCTATTATTTTTATAGAAACAGCAAGTAACCCATGGACAAACTATCCTGAAGATCAAGCAAAACATACAAATGCTTTTGCAGGCTGGGCTTCTAACAACATATCGGTTGAACATAATGTTGCATTGTTGCTCACTGGAGTCAATCAAAACGGTATCAATTACGCGTTCCTAGGTCATATGTGTCCGGGTGATAATTACCGATATGGAATGCATGATTACGGTTATTCTCAAGGACTACAACAACGAGGGAACCTTATCACAC
>JAUIHB010000109.1 GCA_030432465.1 Gammaproteobacteria bacterium | reverse complement strand
AGATTACCAACAATAAAAGTGACAATTCAAAGATATGGCTGTGAAGGTGTTAATTACCCAGTCAACTTAACTCACTTCAAATAGATCAGGTCAGCTAATGAAAAAGATTTTTATCCAATTTATCAGTCTAAGTTTAGTCTTACTAGTCAGTAGTTATATCACAGCCGCAGACGACGAGCCGAGTGAAGGACAAATGGCACCGGATTTCACCATCACTCAAATGGATGGCTCCCAATTTAAATTAAGTGATTATCGAGGCAAACAGCCCGTTTATTTAGTCTTTTGGAATACTTGGTGCACTTACTGTATGAAAAAAATCCCTAAATTAAAAGATGCTCAGGAAAATCTGATTGATGATATCAAGATTATCGCCGTAAATACTTCGTTAAAAGATTCTGTAGAAAAATCTAAAAAATTCCAAAAACAGTTTTCTATCAATTATCCTTTAGCATTTGATCATGGCAAGAAAGTAACCGACCTTTACGGTGTATGGGGAACACCAACTGAATTTATTATTGATATCAATGGTGTCATCCGTCATCGTGATGGTGTTCCTGATGAGTTACGCGATCACTTAACCTTATGGCAAACCAGTCAATCAGCAAAAGTAGTGGCAAGTACTGATTGTGACAAGGAGAAGCTACCTTGCTAAAATCAGCTTCCTCTCTACCACATAAGGCAAAGCAAGGCTCACTGAAGAATGATTATCAGGGACCTCTTGCAAGCGGTCTCAATCGCCGTGCATTTTTAAAGACTTCAACAGCGATAGCATTGTTGGCTGGTTTACCCGCTTGTAAACCAACTCAAGACGTAACAAAGTCCAATAACAACCCCGCTCCTTCTGCCACGACAAACAAAGATATACCCGCTAGTGTTTTTAGCGACTACCAGAAAAAGGTACTTGCTCAAGTCCAAATGCAACTATTACCCGACGATGGTGACGGCCCAAGTGCACAAGATATAAATGGTGTCGATTATTTAGAATGGGCAATGACCGATCAGCAAAATATTCAAGATGGCGATCCAGATTTTATTCGTAAGGGCATAGGATGGTTAGATGATTTGGCAGTACAAACCAAAGGTGAAGTTTTTATTCAGTTAGATCAAACCAATCAACACAATATTATAGAAAAAATCGCAGGTTCTAGCGCGGGCGAAAACTGGCTGTCCTTATTAATGTATTATCTTACTGAAGCCTTATTACTCGATCCTGTCTATGGTGGTAACCCCGACCAAATCGGGTGGAATTGGTTAGAACATCAGGCAGGATTCCCCAGACCTACATCCGAAACAACCTATCGCGATTTTGAGTGAGCTAAGATAACCAGCTTAAAGATATAACCGACCAACAAGCGAAAACATCATGAAAAACCAGCCAACTACAACCAAAGACTTTGATATCTGTATTATCGGTAGCGGTGCAGGCGGTGGCCCTATCGCTTATGAACTTGCTCAGGCCGGTTACCGAGTAGTGGTACTGGAAAAGGGTGGCTGGTTTGATGAAGCTGACTTTAAAAAAGACGAAATGCTATCCCGGCGCAATATATTTCGCTCCAAAATAGCTGATGAACGTCATGTACTTGAAGAGCCTGATGGCGAGGACTGGTCAAGTCATAACACGAGCGAGTTCTGGGGTGGAAATATAGTCGGTGGTGCCAGTAATTTCATGAGTGGTTACTTTCATCGATTAAAACCAGAAGATTTTCGCTTATTAAGCGAGTTTGGTGCAATTGAAGGCGCAAATATTGTCGACTGGCCTATTACTTATAATGACCTCGAACCTTATTACACCAAAGTAGAACAACTGATCGGCGTCTCAGGAAAAATTGTTAAGCATCCGCACCTAGAACCTCGTTCAACTGCTGATTATCCTTTCCCACCCACAGCGGAACATCCTGTTTCCGCATGGTTTGATAAAGCGGCAAATGAATTAGGTCTACATCCTTTACCTATGGCAAGAGCAATTTTATCAACTCCGTATAACCAGCGTAATAGTTGTGAATATTCTGGCTATTGTGGCAGCTATGGTTGTCATTCTGGCGCTAAAGGCAGCTCACGAGCCGCTTTGCTCGATCATGTCAAAACAAAAAATAACTTTCAATTAATGACACAGGCTAAAGCCTATCAGATCAATACGGACCAAAAAGGTAATGCTTCCTCTGTGGATTACTACGACAATGCCGGAAGTTCCCATAGAATAACAGCCAAAGTAGTTACCGTAGCTTGCTACGCAATAGAATCCAGTCGCTTATTGCTAAGCTCAACGGGCGCAAAACATCCTGATGGTATCGGTAATCGTTACCAGCAAATAGGTAAAAACCTTCATTGCTGTGCCGGCGGTACTGGACATGGTATTTTCGACTTAACCCAGTTAACTTCACAACAAGCGGACGCCCTAAAAGTTAGAGGCCCATTTTTTAATCGCGCTTTACAAGATTGGTATTTCATCGACGATAAGCCAGTTTTTGGAAAAAGAGTCAAAGGCGGAACTATCGATTTTGTATTTGATCCACCATCACCTACCGCTGATGCCAATAGCCTAAAATGGGACGATAACAATAATTTACTCTGGGGTAGCGCATTTAAACAGCGCCTCAAATCACATTTTACTCAGTCACGAGATTTTAAGTTTGAGGTTTTTTGTGACTGGTTGCCTACCGATAACTGTCATGTCAGTCTTGATGCTAATGAAAAAGATAAGTGGGGTTCAGCAGTCGCTCGAGTCAAAGTAGGCTTCCACCCTCACGACTTAAAAGTCGCTCAATATATTGTCGACCAAGGGGTTAATGTAATGAAAAAAATGGGCGCACAAAAGTATTATGGAAATGCTTTTACCTCACCCACTTCTAATTTAATTGCGGGAGGATTGCGCTTCGGTAAAGATCCTAAAACTTCTGCTCTAGATCCCGATTGTCGAGTTCATGGCACCGATAATATATTTGTCACTGATGGTAGCTTTATGCCAAATGGTGGTAGCATCACCCCTACGTTCACTATTTATGCTAATGCTTTTCGGGTTGCAGATAAAATCAAAGCACAATTAGGAAAAGTTTAATTCCGTTTCATCATGATAGGAGTACACTTAAAAAGAATGGCTAACTCCTATCAACCATTCTCGTCCGCGGTTTGGGATACCTTGCGCATCGATTGCATTTCTTGAAGGCGTAAAATAAGTTTCATCTAATCCATTTTTTAACTGTATTGATAGTTGCCAGTCAGGATTAAACTGATAGCGAAATTTACTGTTAATTAACAAAGTGCCGTCTAAATTAGTTAATGCTTGATTGTTTATTCCGCTTTCTATCACAGGGAATGACTTTTCACTTTGATAATTAGCCGATAGGTTCCAGTGATAATTATCCTGATTATAATCAATAATCAAAGACGCCATATTCTCTGATTCTCGAAATGAGCTAACTGGTTTATCAAAAAAGCGGGTATACGTACCTCTTAGTCGCCAGTGCTCACTCAAATCGGTGATAACTTCTAGCTCTGAACCATGAATTTTCTCACGAGTACCATTAACAAAGTTACTTGTGCTATTCACCTCTAACTGAATAATGGGTTCTTCAATCACGGAGTTGAAGAAAGTCATATTAAATAACCAATTTTCATTATTATACTGCCAGATAACTTCCCATGTATTAACTGTCTCAGGCTTCAGATCAGGATTACCTAAACTGACAGGGTTATTCACCAAATACATTTCTGAACTGGATGGCGCACGAAAAGCACTGCCGTACAATAACTTAAAACTGTGCTGCAAAGACAGCTCATAAACCACTGCAAGACGAGGACTCATGTGCCCTTTTATATCGGAGTAATTATCATACCTAGCCCCAAGCGTTGTCGTCATTTGCGAATTAATTTTCCATAGATATTGGGCATATAGTCCCAAAACATCTCTACTTCGTAACGATTGAATTTGAGTCGTTGGTAAGAACTCACCATAATAAGGCACTGGAAAACGGTTATTTAGTAAATCAGCTATGTCGAAATTATTCGCAACTATCGCTTGTGTTAGTTCTGGCTGTCTAAATTCCATACCAAATTGTAAGCTGTCAGATTTAGCTAGATTCAGATGATTATGCCACCATAAACGAAGCTCATCTTCTTCAATTGTTGCTTTTCCCATGACAGCTTCGTCGCTAGCAGGTTGCGATAAAAAGAATAAATCCCCTTCCGCTGTCAGTTGGCGATTGACCTGATTACTAAACCAGCGTTGACTGATATTTATTTCCGATCGAAAGTTTTCATTCCACTCATGTGAATATTGATACGCAAAATTAAGTATTTGATCCTTCCGTAAATTAAACCCATTTGATGTTGTGCCAGCAATATAAAAGTCGGCAGCTTCAGTTGTATGAAAATAAACTTGAATTTGATGCTCTTTCCAACGCACTTGGGACTCAAATAATTTTGACATCAAAGGATCATGAGTGGTGATTAACTCATTAGAAAATGTATCCATAATCAAATATTGTGCCCCATCGTCCTGTTGGTAATGGGCACTCATGGAAATATCAAAATTATTCGACTTTTCAAAAAATTGCAATTGCGCTTTACGCTGATTATAACTTCCAGAATATACACCAAGGCGCTTTTCAGTACGTTGAGTTTTAATATTAATGACACCCAAGAAAGCATTAGAGCCATAAATAGCACTGCCGGGACCTCGGATAAACTCTACCTGCGAAATATTAAATAGTGGTAATGTTGATAACTGCCCCCCACTACCAAGATCAGTCGCCAACCTTTGTCCGTTAATCAGAATTAAAATTTCACGAGTCTGATTACCTAAACGTCTGCCGCGCACAGAATAGTTTTTAATTCCCCCGCTTTCAGCAGTACGAAATGACTGAAAGCTGGGCACATAATTCATTAACTCGGTCAGATCATCAATGCCTAAAGCCCGGATTTGCTCTCCACTAAATGTGGTGACCGAAGAAGGAACATCACTTAAACTTTGTTTAGTGAGTGTTGAAGCAGTAATTTCAATTTTGAGAAGCTGAGCTAAACTTAACTGAGAAAGCTCATTTAATGAACTTTCATCCGCAGATATCCTACTTGTTGATAATAATAAAAACCAAACAGCAAACTTAAATTTGCAGTCCATCCGCCAAACTCACCAATAAACAGTTGTCTTTCATCAGCTTAGCACAGGATATCAGGTTAAACTTAAAATCTCACAACACCAAAAAATATAACCCCCCTTAACAAACAAATAAGCTCACTAAGAGATGGTTGAAGCTAGAAAGTTAATTTTTATTCCACATTACCTAAACAAACATAACGGGTTTCAAGATAGTCTTCTATTCCCCAGCGACCGCCTTCTCGCCCCATTCCAGACTCTTTGATTCCACCAAAAGGCGCTGCGGGATTAGATAACACCCCTTCGTTAATTCCCACCATACCAAATTGTAAGTTTTCAGATAGACGCCACATACGATTAAGGCTTTGTGTGTAAGCATATGAACATAAGCCATACTCTGTTTGATTAGCTAGTCGGATGACTTCTTCTTCAGACTCAAATTTAATAATGGCAGCAACAGGCCCAAAAATTTCAGTATTGAAAATATCCATCTCAGGGGTTACTCCGGTTAATATTGTTGGTTGATAAAAGTTGCCTTTCGACGCAATTTTTTCACCACCAGCAACCACTCTGGCACCGGACTCAATCGCTTGCTTGACTAACTTTTCAACCTTAGCAATGGCTTTCGGTTCAATTAATGGTCCAATTTCTACCCCTTCCAGATATCCATCACCAACTTTCAACTCTGCTACTTTTTCGGCAAGCTTGGTCACAAACTGCTCATGAATACTGGCATGAACAAAAATACGATTAGCGCATACACAGGTTTGGCCCGCATTGCGGAACTTACTTCCCATAGCACCTTTAACCACCGCTTCAAGATCAGCATCCTCAAAGGCAATAAAAGGAGCATTACCGCCAAGCTCCATTGAGGTTTTTTTCACAGTTGATGCACATTGATGGAGTAATTTTTTACCGACAGCGGTTGAACCAGTAAAACTAAACTTTGCTACCTTGGGATGCATCGTCAATATCTCGCCAATGGCTTGTGACTGACTTCCCACAACAACATTAAAAACACCTTCTGGGATCCCAGCTTCCTGAGACAGTTGCGCTAAAGCCAAAGCAGATAAAGGAGTTAACTCAGAAGGCTTAACAACCATGCAACAACCCGCAGCTAAAGCTGCCGAAGCTTTACGTAAGATCATTGCTCCAGGAAAGTTCCAAGGCGTAATCGCTGTTACCACTCCAATCGGGCGTTTTAAAACCAATGCCCGTCGCCCTTTTTGATTAATCGGCAATACGTCCCCATTAATTCGTTTGGCTTCTTCGGAATACCATTGAATGTATTTAGCACCATAAAGCACTTCACCGCTAGCCTCCTTCAAAGGCTTACCTTGTTCGGCTGTCATGATTTTTGCGAGATCATCCTTGTTTTCCACAATTAACTCGTACCAGCGTCGCATTTTCTCGGAACGCTCATCAACAGTAAGTGCTTGCCAACCAGACAGTGCCGTATAAGCACTATTAACGGCTTGTTCAACTTGTTCAGAAGTAACTTCACTTATTTGGCAAATATTTTGTTCATCAGCCGGATTAACAACGGTGAAACTTTCATCAGATGTTAACCACTGACCATTAATAAAAGAAGACTTGTTGAATAGTTTTGGATTATTTAGCTGCACTGGAACTCTCTAAAACAATACGGTTATTTTTCCTGAAATTAAAACGCTTTTTACTAACTTGTTTTAAATGACAGAAAATACAATAAATTTGGTCGCTATCATACCTTAAATAAGCAAGTTTTTTCGCATATTTTTTTGCTTTAACCCCATACCTTATTACTCCTTCAGAGTCGCTGCAAAAATAAGAATGGTATTTATTTTAATATCAATTTTTGATCTCATTTAATTTTCTGACGCCAACAAAAATAATTTATCAACGATAAATGGAAGACATCGTTTATAATTATCACTTATTTGTTAACCATGTTATTTATTATCCATGATACGTTCAAAACTCATTACCGAAGCTGGTGCAACCCGCTTAAGAAACGAACTAGCTGATCTCTGGAAAAACAAGCGCCCAGAAGTGACACGAGCCATTACCGCAGCAGCAGCTGAAGGCGATCGTAGTGAAAATGCTGAGTATATCTACCGTAAAAAGCAACTCCGCGAAATGGATAGACGAATTCGTTATCTACAAAAAAGGACTGCCGAAATGCAAGTGGTGGAACATTTTCCTAACGATAAAAATAGCGTCTATTTTGGCGCATGGGTAGAACTTGAAGATGAGCAAGGTAATCAAATCACCCATCGTTTAGTTGGGTCGGATGAATTTGATTTTCAAAAGGAATATATCTCTATCGACTCCCCCTTAGCCAGAGCACTACTGAAAAAACAAGTTGATGACGAAGTTGAAGTTGTTTTACCTTCGGGAAGTAAGGTGTTTTTTATTAACAAGGTTGAGTATCGGTAAACCTCTTTACGTAATTTCCCCCAAACAATCAGGACTTTCTCAGCCAAATTAAATCTCGTTTGCGTTTACTAAATATTGTGAGCAAAGCTGATTGTTTGGGAATGGCGCGCTATTGACTGTCGAGTAAAAAAATCCGCAGCTTATCCGTTAAAGCAAATATTTACAGACCCTTAAATTGATTCAAGAGATTGCGCTATCCTTTGCTTTACCATTTATTGCAGTTTACAGTCGCTTCCAACATTAACCTTTATCGCCAATGAGACTACCACCTCCTCAGTTTTTCAATTATGATACGATTATGAAAACATCCATTGAACATCTACCAGAAAACAAACAATCCCAGCTAAAATTGGCGGTTGAGATTGTGCGTAAATACACCAGTCCTGAAATGATTATTCTGTTCGGCAGTTATGCGCGCGGTGAATGGGTCGATGATTTTGATGAAGAAACCATGAATTACCGCTACCAGAGCGACTTTGATTTATTAGTGATCACCGAAACTCAAAAACAGGCAGATAAGGTTGAAGAAAATGGCCATATGAATAAAAGCCTGATGAGCCGAGTCAGAAAAACGCCTATCAGCATTATTGCGGAACCAATCGAGTCGGTTAATTCTAATTTACGCAAGCAACAGTATTTTTTCAGTGATATTAAACGAGAAGGCATTTTATTGCATGATTCAGGTCGTTTTCAGCTGGATGAGCCTGCTGAAATTGACAATGTATTACGTAAAAAGATGGCTAAAGAAGATTTAGATTATTGGTTTTCCTGCGCTGAAGAGTTTTTAGAGCATTATTATTTCTCCTTAGAACGAAAAAAATACAATAATGCGGCGTTTATGCTTCACCAAGCTACCGAAAATTTATTTTCAACCAACCTTTTAGTTTTCACCCACTACAAACCCAGCACCCATGATATCGAAAAACTTTACTCATTAGTCAATAGTTTACACAACGACTTTAAAACAGCTTTTCCGTTAACGACCGACAAAGAAAAAGCGTTATTTAAATTACTCAGACGCGCCTATGTAAAAGCACGTTACAACAAAACCTACACCATCACCCAAGCACAACTTGAATGGTTAGCGGAATGTGTTGAAAAACTTAAAATATTAACCGAAAAATTATGTCGGGAAAAAATTGAAAGCTTTTAAGTAGATAGTAAAAAATAAGCCATAGTGTCCATATTTTTTCCAGTAGTCATATTCATCTTGTGAAATAAAAACCACTAGCATTCGAATAAACCTAGGCATATAAACTCATTACACAAACAATAAATTATTATACACAATAGGCACACCCTCTTATTTTTACTCAATAGATATTACTGGGCGTTAGCCAAAACCCTCATAAAAAAAGAAGAGGTAGTATTTTCAAAAAACACGATAATAGGTTGGCTATTTTTATGGCGCAGTTTGGTAAAACATTAGGATTTTAATTGGAAAAATTGATTTTTAGTTATGATGAGAGTGTGGTAAAACGGTCGTAAGACTGCAAAATTATACGACCGAAAATTGGGTAAAAATTATGATACTAATTTGGTACGCTACAATTATGATGTTAATCGCCTTTAGTTCTAGGCTCTATAGTAAAAAAATCATACATTTCTTTAAATGCAGAACTGCTATTCATTTGTAAGTTAACGTGATACAACTCTTTCCCATTAGGTATTAACAAATAAAAGTATCCATACTTCTTACTATATTGTATTAGCATATTATTAAAAACATGTGATTTTTGTGATACTTTGTTTGTGACACCTCTCCCAAAATTTTCTCTAAAAAATAATTGTAACTCTCTGCAATCATAGTTTTTAACGTTTTCTATTAGTTTATTAATTGAATTTACACCAAATTTTTTAAACGCCATTTCTTCAAATATTTCTATATCGTTGTCTTTAAAAAAATGAGCAGAGTACATATCTCCTTCAACAACAATAGAGGACATAGGATCAAATAATGCGTGACGAATAGTAGAAATATCTTTTTGTTTCGGCAAAAAAACATCTAGCTTACCATTAGTTTCTACTAGCCTTACTTTAGTAGTTTTTTCACTCTGTTCAGCAGAAAAATTCCTATCAACACAGTTGTAATCAATAGCTTCACATAAAAATGAAACACAAAACAAAAGTAACGCTATACAATTTTTTTTCATCATCTCCTCCTAAAAACAATCGAAATCACTCTGACATTAATTTATTTTTATAATTTGAATATGCATCTAGATCTCCTTTTATTAACCTATATCCAATTATAAAAGTTGAAATGACAGAAGCATAACCCGCAGTTAGGTTTATTCCGTTTTGATTTAAACGTGCTAAGTCAATCAGTCAATTACAGACAGCCACTTTACTGTCAATTTCCTACACATTCAATCGTTAATTACTCAAGTGTTTTATCCAGTATTTCTTATTTAGTGATGTCTGTCTATTTGCAACAATAACCCTCCATTCAATTTATCAAGGACGATAAATGGCTATTCCCAGAAAAGAGCAAATAGACCCAGAAACTCCCGGTTATTATCACTTAATCAGTCGTTGTGTGCGGCGGACTTTCCTGTGTGGTTTGGATCCTGATACAGAAATTAACTACAAGCATCACCGTCGATGGAATGAAAAACAGAAAATGGCATATTTATTAAACAAGATAAAACAGGGGAAAAATAGATTAAAAAGTGGGTCCAAGGCTTCGCAGTGCAATCAATTTATCACAGTCAATTCCAGACAGCCACTTTACTGTCAATCTCCTACACGTTCAATCGTTAATTGCTCAGGTGTTTTATCAAACATTTCTGATTTAATGATATGTTCCAATTTGCAACAATAACCCTCCATTCAATTTATCAAGGACGGTAAATGGCTATTCCAAGAAAAGAACAAATTGACCCAGAAATCCCCGGTTATTATCACTTAATCAGTCGTTGTGTACAGTCAATTCCAGACACTCACTTTACTGTCAATTTCCTACACATTCAATCGTTAATTGCTCAGGTGTTTTATCCCGTATTTCTTATTTAGTGATGTCTGTCTATTTGCAACAATAACCCTCCATTCAATTTATCAAGGACGGTAAATGGCTATTCCAAGAAAAGAACAAATTGACCCAGAAATACCCGGTTATTATCACTTAATCAGTCGTTGTGTACGTCGGACTTTTTTATGTGGTGTCGATGCGGATACTGGGGTTAACTATGAACACCGCCGTCAATGGATTGAAAATCGAATGATTGAACTAGCTGATATTTTTGCTATTGAAGTGTATGCCTATGCCGTCATGAGCAATCACTATCATCTCGTAGTTTATTCCAATCCTAAAGCACCGGAGCAATGGTCAGATTTAAAAGTGGCTGAGCGCTGGTTAAAAGCCTTTCCCGGTAAACTGGATAAACCGGAATTTCAACAACAACGTCAATTACGCTTACAGGCGATTGTTAATGATAAAAACTTACTAAAAGAGTATCGAAAAAGACTCGGCGATATCTCTTGGTTGATGC
>JAUIHB010000108.1 GCA_030432465.1 Gammaproteobacteria bacterium | reverse complement strand
ACTCTGGTGTTATCGCCGGTGTTGACTGGGTTGCACAAAATGCATCTGGTCCTTCAGTTGCTAACATGAGTTTAGGTGGCGGTGATTCTAGCGCATTAGACAATGCGGTAAATGGCGCGATCAATTCAGGCATTACTTTTGTTGTTGCTGCTGGTAATGATAATGGTAACGCATGTTCTGGTTCACCAAATAAAGTTCCTGCTGCTTTAACAATTGCTTCTTCAACAAGTAGTGATTCTCGCTCAAGTTTCTCAAACTACGGTTCATGTATCGATTTATTTGCGCCGGGTTCAAGCATTAAATCAACTTGGAGTAATGGTGGAACGAATACCATCAGTGGTACTTCTATGGCTGCTCCTCATGTTGCCGGAGCTGTAGCTCTTTATCTCCAATCAAACCCAAGTGCATCACCTTCGCAAGTTGAAAACGCAATCGAAAGTGCTGCAGTGTCTAATAAAATAAGTGATGCTAAAGGTTCACCTAACTTATTATTACAGACCATTTCTGGTACTACACCTCCACCACCACCTCCACCACCACCAGGCGGAAGTACTTTAGAAAACGGTAAGCCTGTAACTGGTTTAAGCGCTTCACGTGGTAATGATGTTGTTTACACTATGCAAGTTCCTGCTAACGCAACTAATATCAGTTTCTCAATCAGTGGCGGAAGCGGTGATGCGGATCTTTATGTAAAATTTGGTTCTGCACCAACTGACAGTTCTTATGATTGCCGTCCATACAAAAATGGTAATAGTGAGTCTTGTACTGGTACGCAAACAGGTGGAACATATTATGTTCGAGTTAAAGCATACTCGGCGTTCTCTGGTGTTACATTAACTGGTAGTTATAGTGGTGGCGGCGATCCAGGTGGGCTTGACCCGATTGATGAGACTGTCAGTGACATTTCTGTAGGATCTGGTGCTTGGAAGAGATACTACCTTGATGTAGAAGATGGTTACTCTGACATGACTGTTAGTATTTCTGGTGGAAGTGGTGATGCTGATTTATATGTTAACTTTGGCTCACAATCTTCAACAAGTAGCTACGACTGTCGTCCATACAGAAACGGTAATAGTGAAACTTGTACCTTCAATTCACCTCAAGGTGGAAGATGGCACTTTGATATCCGTGGATACTCTGCTGCAAGCGGTGTAACACTAAAAGTTAAAGCGAATCCTTAAGCCTATGACCAGCTAGTAGATTGCTAGCTGGTTTAGTTACCTCAAGGATATTAAAAATAATAAATGTAGTACCAATAATAATAATACTTCACTTTAAGGCTGATTAGTTAATCGGCCTTTTCTTTATCTTAAAACTTAATAAGAGCGATTCTTAATAAAACGTGAATAAAAATAGTGCGTTAAAGTTATTATAAATAGTATTTTTATAACAATATATTGTGATTAGGGACACATTAGCCGCTTATCAAGTGTTTGATTGCTTGTGTTTATTGCTCCTTGTAAGTATATTCCTGTTTTTTGAATCTAGGATGCATCATAAAAAGATCTCAGGTTGTTTGGGGGACGATTAGCTCAATTAGAATATTTTGGTCATAAATAGGAATAGCAAGTTGAGTCTGTTTCTGTTGTGAAGAATTTATTCGTAAAATGTGATCTAAAGAGCACTTAGCATTAATTGCCTCACACTGAATTAATGCTATAAGTTTGCAGAATAAAAAAAATGTCATTTTAAGTGTTCTTTATGTTGGCCGATTTATCATCCTATCGGCCTTTTTTATCGTTTGGCAAAAAGGCCTGTACCATTATAAAAGTGGATAAGACTTAAATGCTTTATCCGTTTCTTTGAACCTTCAAAACATCGACTTTGTGTCTCGTATCCAGTAACATACGCGTTTTTCTGTGGGCAATTCCGCTCATTTTTAGTGATATTTTAAGGTCGTATTATGCGTAGCCATTATTGTGGTGATTTACTAAATGTTTCTGCTGGTGAAAATGTCAAAATAGCGGGGTGGGTACATCGCCGACGTGATCTGGGTGGGCTTATTTTTTTACAGCTGCGTGATCGCAGCGGCATCGTGCAAGTTGTTATTGAGCCAGATCAAGCCGAACTGTTTGCGCAGGCTGAAGATTTGCGTAGTGAATTTGTTGTTAGTATTGATGGTGTTGTTAGAGAGCGACCATCGGATATGATTAACAAAGATATGTTGACTGGTGCCATTGAAGTTTTGGCTTCAGGTTTGCAGGTTTTAAATAAGTCAGCACCACCAGCAATATTAATTGATGGTCATGAAGATGTCTCTGAAGAGCTACGCTTGAAGTATCGTTATTTAGATTTACGCCGACCAGAAATGCAACAGAAATTATTATTTCGTAATAAAGTCGTAAAAAAATTGCGCGACTTTATGGAGGCGGAAAATTTTGTTGATATTGAAACACCTATTTTGACTAAAGCTACACCTGAAGGTGCCAGAGATTATTTGGTACCTAGCAGGACTAATAAAGGTTCATTTTTTGCGCTTCCGCAATCTCCTCAGTTATTTAAACAACTTTTAATGATGAGTGGCTTTGATCGTTATTATCAAATTGTCCGCTGTTTTCGAGATGAAGACTTGAGAGCTGATCGCCAGCCTGAGTTTACTCAATTAGATATAGAAACTTCATTTATGGATGAAGAAAGTATTATGGGAATGATGGAAAAGATGATCCGCCAACTATTTGTTGATTGTCTCGAGGTCGAGCTTGGCGAATTCCCCAGAATGCCTTACGCCGAAGCAATGCAACGTTTTGGTAGTGACAAGCCTGACTTACGTGTCGCTATTGAATTAGTTGATGTTGCTGATCTATTGAAAGAGGTTGAATTTAAAGTATTCTCTAGTCCAGCAAATGATCCGAAAGGGCGGGTTGCAGCTATCTGTGTACCTGGAGGAGCTGAACTTAGTCGTAAAAATATTGATTTATATGGAGAATATGTCGGGAGATATGGTGCGAAAGGTCTAGCTTGGATCAAAGTTAAACAAGCGGGAGCTGGTGTTGATGGAGTTCAGTCGCCAATAGCTAAATTTTTAAGTGATGATATTATTAATCAGATTGTCAGTAGAGCCCATGCGAAAGACGGGGATATTTTGTTGTTTGGTGCAGATTCCGAGAAAGTGGTAACTGATGCTCTTGGAGCACTAAGATTGAAAGTTGCTGCCGATTTAGATTTAGTTGAAAAGTCTTGGAAGCCGCTTTGGGTTGTTGATTTTCCCATGTTTGAAGAAGATGGTGGGCATTTGCATGCATTACATCATCCATTTACAGCGCCTAAAGAAAGTAATGCTGAAAAATTGAAAGCAGCACCTACCGCAACTTTGTCAAAAGCTTACGATATGGTACTCAATGGTTGCGAAGTGGGTGGGGGGTCAGTACGTATCCACAACCAAGATATCCAAGCTGCAGTTTTTGATATTTTAGGTATCGAGAAACAAGAAGCAGAAGAGAAGTTTGGATTTTTATTAGAAGCCTTAAAGTATGGCTGTCCGCCACATGGCGGTATTGCTTTTGGTTTAGATCGCTTGGTAATGTTGATGGTTGGTGCAGACTCTATCAGAGATGTGATTGCTTTTCCTAAAACTACAACGGCCAGTTGTCCGCTGACGTCTGCACCATCTAAAGTTTCGGCAGCGCAATTAACCGAATTAGCAATTGCGTCAATAGTAAAAAATAAAGAGTAAAATTGTATTGTTCATGCTGACTAACTTATAAAAAGGTGGTTAGTCGGCATATTATTCGTTAATTAGTTGAATTAAAGTATTAAAGCAAGTGTTGGAGCATACCAATGGCAGGACATAGTAAATGGGCCAATATCAAGCATAGAAAAGCGGCTCAAGACGCAAAGCGAGGTAAAATTTTTACCAAAATCATCCGAGAAATAGTCGTTGCCGCAAAATCTGGCGGTCCAAACCCCGAAGATAATCCCGCTTTACGCTCGGTTATTGATAAGGCGTTGGGGGCTAATATGAAGCGTGACACTATTGATAAAGCGATTGCTCGAGGGGCTGGCAATGCTGATGGTGATAACTATGAAAATTTAACCTATGAAGGCTATGGGCCTGGTGGTGTGGCTATTTTGGTTGAATGTTTAACGGATAATAAAAATCGAACCGTTGCTGAAGTTCGCTATGCATTCTCTAAAGCCGGTAGTGAGTTAGGCATCTCGGGATCGGTTGCTTATTTATTTGAGCGTAAAGGGCAGCTTGTTTATGATGCGTCAATTGATGAAGATAAGTTAATGGAAGCTGCTTTAGAGGCTGGTGCGGAAGATATTGTTAATCATGAAGATTCTTTCGAAGTAACTACAACACCAGAAGACTTTCAAACAGTGAAAGAAGTCTTGCGAGAAAAAGGTCTAAAAGAGGAAGATGGCGAAGTTGCCATGGTTCCGGCAGTTCAGGCTGAGTTAGATGTTGATACTGCGGTTAAAGTTTTGCGCTTGATCGATCGACTGGAAGATTTAGATGACACGCAAAACGTATATAGTAATGCAGATATACCTTCCGAAGCTTACGAACAGTTGTGAGATTCAGCTTAGATTTTTATTCGAAAACGGTCAATTTGGTATCTTATCAAATATTTTTGGTTTGGTTGTGTTTGTGAAAACGTCTTGAAGATTACCTTTAAGGTAACAAAATTCCCACTTGGTGAAATAACTACAAGTGTTTTAAGCTCCTTCTTCGTGCTATATTTTGTAATCCTACTGTAGTCTTAACTTGGTTTTTATATGTCAATCATCCTTGGTATCGATCCCGGCTCTAGAATCACAGGTTTTGGTGTCATTAAAATGCAAGGACGAAAAACTGAGTACATTGCCAGTGGTTGTATTCGTGTCAAAGACGGTATTTTATCCGATAAGTTGAACCAAATTTTTGACTGTATTGCTGAGGTTATTCAAGAGTACAAGCCCGATGAAGCTGCTATTGAGCAAGTTTTTATGGCAAAAAATGCAGACTCTGCTTTAAAACTTGGTCAAGCGAGAGGCGCGGCAATGGTCGCGATGGCACAACATGCGTTAATCGTTGCGGAATATTCTGCGCGACAGATAAAGCAATCGGTAGTAGGTACTGGTGGGGCGGATAAAACACAAGTTCAGCATATGGTAACCAGTTTATTAGGGTTGAATAAAGTCCCTCAGGCTGATGCTGCTGACGGCTTGGCGGTTGCAATATGTCATGGCCATGCAATGCAAAGCGCATTATTTCAAGCCGGTGCGAAAAGAAGTGTACGTGGCCGGCTCCGTTAATAGAATGCTATTAAAAAAATAGATTAATAAAGAGAAGTTTATGATTGGTCGATTAAGTGGTGTGGTTCTTGAGAAGCAGCCGCCTTTTATATTAATAGACGTCAATGGTGTGGGATATGAATGTCAGGCTCCCATGAATACCATTTATAATTTACCAGAAATTGGTCACCCAATAACCTTGCATACACACTTATCGGTGAGTGAAAATGCACATACCTTGTTTGCTTTTTATAGTTTAGAAGAACGTCGTTTGTTTCGTGAGCTCATCAAAGTTAATGGTGTAGGGCCAAAGCTTGCTTTAGCTATTTTATCCGCGATGAGTGCAATTGAGTTTGTGCAACATGTTCATCATGGTGAAGTTTCTACGTTAGTTAAAATTCCTGGTGTTGGGAAAAAAACAGCAGAACGCTTAATCATAGAAATGAAAGATCGTTTGAAAGAATGGCAACTTGACACATCGTCAACATCGGAAGCATCAACAAATGTGTCTCCTATTATCAACTCAAAAGCTAACTTGAGTGAGGCTATAAGCGGTTTGGTGGCTTTAGGATATAAGCCTGTTGATGCAAGTAAAGCTATCAGTAAGCTAGATGATGATAGCTTGCCTGCTGCCACGCTTATTCGTCTAGCATTAAAAAATATGATGTAAGTTATTAGCTTAAATTGCGCAATAAATGTCAAGTTAACGGAAGTGATTGATGATATTGTTTCAATTCATTCTTAATGTTTACTTGCTAACTAAAATATTATTGTGAAAGCTGATTATATTCAAAAACTCATTTCTCTTATTGTATTTATTGATAATAATTTAGAAGAAAATTTAACTTTAACAGTAATTGCTAAACAGGCTGATTTGTCAAAGTATCATTTGCATCGATTATTTTCTTCTTTTTTAGGCATTACTCCTTTTCAATATATAGAAAACCAACGCCTAAAAAGAGCGAGTTATTTATTAGCATTTAGAAAAGAGTTTTCAATTACCGATATTGCGTTTTTATCTGCGGTTGAGAATGTGGAAACTTTTTCTAGAAAATTCAAAACAAAATTTTGCACATCACCTTCACAATTTAGACATTCACCTGATTGGGCTCAATGGTGCCAATCATTAGCAAATACTTTACCTGTGAAGGAGCTTTCTATGAGCCAAAAAAGACAAACATTGCAAGTTAAACTTGTTGATTTTCAGCAAGTCAAAGTGGCTGCTATTGAACATTTGGGTGATCCTAATTTGGTATTAAGAACTATCGCAAAATTTATAGAATGGCGAAAGTTAGTTAAATTATCTCCAGCTATCAGCGATACTTACAATATTTTATATCATGCTCCAGAGTCTGTTTTACCTGATGAATATCGCATGGATATTTGTGCGTCAATTCAAGGAGCTGTTGAAAAAAATACTTATGGTATTGTCGAAAAAGAAATATCTGCAGGACGTTGCGCGGTTTTTCGACATGAAGGAAGTGATGACACTTTACGCACCAGTTTTGATTATTTATATTCTCACTGGTTACCTCAAAGTGGTGAGGTATTAAGAGATTCTCCTATTTTTCTGCATCGGGTTAATTTGTTTCCTGATGTCAAAGAGCATGAAATGATTATAGATATTTATTTGCCGATAGTTTAGCTTTTAGATATTTTTCCTTCTAGTTGTAGAGCTACACGCAAAATATTGCCTTCCATATAAACTTTTTTGCCAAATCGCACAATACGAGTTTCGCCTGCTACCTGATGTAGAAATTCTGGTGTGACATGTTGCAATAGATCTTGATCATGAAACTCAATAAACTCCCCACCACAAACGAGAATATCTTGATTATTACAAAAGCCTGCTGAAACGGCCTTGAAAGTGGGGGGGTAACTACAGACCTCTTCTGCTTGTATTTGATCATGAATAATGTCAAAACCTAGCTCGTCAGCAAACAGTTTTGCCGCAGATAATTCGTCAGAGGCTACAACAAACCAGTCTTCCCCATGATCAATGGATTCTACCCAGAAAAGTTTCATTATTGGCTCAGGTTGTTGGCATGGAATTGAATATGATCTTGCATAAAAGTGCTGATAAAAAAGTAACTATGGTCATAGCCTTCTTGCATACGTAAGTTGATAGGTTGTTCTTTATTTAAGCAGGCATTGAGAAACAACTCTGGTTTTAATTGCTCTTCGAGAAAGTTATCGTTGCTACCTTGATCAATTAAAATGGAATTTGGTGAACGTTTACCATTTAAGATCAACTGTGTTGCATCATAACTTTGCCAAAGTGATTGATTGTTACCTAAGTAACCATTGAAGGCTTTTTGGCCCCAAGGACATTGAATAGGAGCAACAATTGGTGAAAATGCTGAAATGGATTGAAATTTTTGAGGATTTTTTAAACCGATAATAAGAGCTCCATGTCCCCCCATTGAATGACCAAATATACCGCACTTTTCTAAACTGGCAGGAAAATGATGTTCTATCAATTCAGGTAGGTCATGCACAATATAATCATACATGCGATAGTTTTTGCTCCAGGGTTCTTCAGTTGCGTTGATATAAAAACCTGCACCACTGCCAAAGTCATAGTCATCATGTTCATGAGGAAAGTCTGTTCCTCTTGGGCTTGTGTCTGGACAAACAACAATGATTCCTGCTTGGTTCGCGTACTGTTGAAACCCACTTTTGGTGGTAACATTTTCTTGGGTACAGGTGAGCCCTGATAGGAAAAATAATACCGGACATTTTTCAGTTTGAGCTTTATGTGGTTCAAATACACTGAAGCTCATTTCACATTGGGTTGACTCAGACTGATGTGAATATACACCTTGAGTACCGCCAAAAGCTTTCTGTTTTGATAGAGTGGTTATTTGCATTTGTTTATGAATATCTTTTATTTTCAGATTAAGTTTTAGTCGAAAGTATTGAGTTAGATAAAACTTTTGTAAAAGTCTAATCGTCAAACACCACAACACTGCGTATGCTTTCACCACTGTGCATTAAATCAAAAGCATTGTTGATATCTTTTAGAGGCATAGTGTGTGTAATTAAATCATCAATATTAATTTTTCCGTCCATATACCAGTCTACAATTTTGGGTACATCGGTGCGGCCTTTAGCGCCACCAAAAGCGCTGCCTCGCCAGACTCTTCCTGTTACCAGTTGGAAAGGGCGAGTTGAAATTTCCTGCCCTGCGCCAGCAACACCAATAATCGTACTCTCGCCCCAGCCTTTATGACAACATTCGAGCGCATCTCGCATTACATCAACATTCCCTATACATTCAAATGAGTGATCAGCTCCACCTTTGGTTAAATCCACCAGATAAGGGACTAAGTCTCCTT
The DNA here is from genome assembly GCA_030432465.1 of Gammaproteobacteria bacterium. Lineage (GTDB taxonomy): Bacteria > Pseudomonadota > Gammaproteobacteria > Enterobacterales > Kangiellaceae > Aliikangiella. The sequence continues at coordinate 2,452 of JAUIHB010000108.1, read as the reverse complement.
CGACTTCCTTGGGGTTGACAAAGTGAGTCATACCGAACTTTTCGGCCATCGCTTTTTTATCAGGGTTTGTATCGACGCCAACAATCATGTTAGCTCCGACCATTCGAGCGCCTTGAATAACATTTAATCCAATACCGCCTAATCCAAAAACAATAACGTTATCTCCGGGTTTTACCTTGGCGGTATTGATAACCGCACCAATACCAGTGGTTACACCGCAGCCGATATAACAAACTTTATCAAAGGGCGCGTCAGAACGAATTTTTGCCAATGCGATCTCTGGTACGACGGTTAAATTGGAAAAAGTTGATGTCCCCATATAATGATGGATCTTTTTTCCGTTTAAGCTAAAGCGGGATGTGCCGTCTGGCATGAGGCCTTTGCCTTGAGTTTCACGTATAGCTTGGCAAAGGTTTGTACGGCCAGAAAGACAATATTCGCATTGACGACATTCAGGAGTATATAAAGGAATAACATGATCACCGGGTTTTAGAGATGTCACTCCTTGACCTACCTCTCGAACGATCCCTGCACCTTCATGACCTAATATGGCAGGAAACAGGCCCTCAGGATCGGCTCCAGATAGAGTAAACTCATCAGTATGGCATACCCCTGTGGCTTTAATTTCGACAAGGCATTCGCCTGCTTTTGGACCTTCCAAGTTAACAGTTTCTATACTTAATGGTTTACCAGCTTGAAGGGCGACAGCAGCTTTAGTTTGCATAAGCTTCCTTATGTGATTAATCTAATTTTAAATGGAATTTTTATAACGATTATTTTGCGCTCTGTGAGTCGGATTTGCAAATATGAGAGCAATATTTTACCCGAGTATTGTGACATTATTTAAAATTATCTGAAGAGCTGTTATGTTGAGTTAATAATTATGATTTCAAATTTGGTGAAAACTCGTTAGAATACTACTCAAACGAATACATGTTGATAAACTTTTATGATAGAAACTGATCGTATTATTAGTGCCACTAATATGGGTAATGAAGAGCAGATTGATCGTGCTATTCGCCCCAAAATGTTGTCCGATTATGTGGGGCAACCTAAAGTGCGTGAACAAATGGATATTGCTTTTCAGGCCGCATTAAAAAGAAACGATGCTTTGGATCACACTCTAATCTTTGGACCACCAGGTCTGGGGAAAACAACGTTGGCTAATATTATCGCTAATGAAATGCAAGTGAGCATTCGTCATACTTCAGGTCCTGTACTTGAAAAAGCCGGGGACTTAGCTGCATTGTTAACTAATTTAGAAGAAAATGATGTGTTGTTTATTGATGAAATTCATCGCCTTAGTCCAATGGTTGAAGAAATTTTATATCCTGCGATGGAAGACTATCAGCTAGATATCATGATTGGTGAAGGACCCGCAGCGCGTTCTATTAAATTAGATTTACCTCCTTTTACTTTAGTGGGGGCGACGACTCGGGCGGGTTTATTGACATCGCCGTTGCGTGATCGATTTGGTATTGTGCAACGTTTAGAGTTTTATAATGTTGATGATTTAACTTCGATTGTTGAGCGTTCTGCTCGAATTGTAGGGTTACCTATTGACTATGAGGGAGCCAAAGAAATTGCTCACCGTTCTCGTGGAACTCCGAGAATTGCCAATCGTTTATTACGTCGAGTACGTGATTATGCGGAAGTAAAATCTGACGGAAAAATTAATAAAGATATTTCTGATTTAGCGCTCAATCTGCTGGATGTTGATGATAAAGGTTTTGACAATATGGATCGGCAGTTAATTCTGGCGATTATTGAAAAATTTGATGGCGGGCCGGTAGGACTGGATTCGTTAGCAGCAGCAATTGGAGAAGAGCGAGATACCATTGATGATGTATTAGAACCTTTTCTTATTCAACAAGGTTTTATTCATCGCACGCCGCGTGGGCGAGTAGCCACCAAGTTGGCTTACCAACACTTTGGTTTTAAACCAACTCAGAATGATTGATTAGGTTAGCCTTGTTTGACTTGGCTGATTGACGGGGAGATTAAGCCGAGTCGCTGTTGCCAGATTTTTTCATTTTTTACTCAACGAAAAAAAACCCTTTTTTTATTAAATTTTCTGTTTCTTCTTTTGTATTTATCTTTTTGATTTTCTCAATATTTTTTTCAAAGAATTTGTGAAGATTTTCAGAAGCAGCTATGCTGGCCTCTTTACCTGAATTTCCATGACCATCAAAAACACCACAAGCATAAAATATATCTTTATGATTGTCCAAAATTGTATACGAATCCTAGCATTCTGTTTTTCGAGGTCCATCTCCTTGAATACTGAATATAGTGGAATTTATATTACTTAATATGTTTTTTTATTTTCTTCGTGATTTACGAGTTTCATTAGCTTTTTTAGAAGACTTTGTTTTTAACCAGCCTACAAATCCTAACATTAATTATTTAAAAGGCGGTTTAAATTTATAAATGAATTTGAATTAAAAAAATG
>JAUIHB010000107.1 GCA_030432465.1 Gammaproteobacteria bacterium | reverse complement strand
TCAGAGCACAGAGTTCAAAATTAAAAGCCTTTAAAATATGACCTTGGTATCGAAGATGAATAAATTCTTTAAAGAACTAAAACTGAAAATTAAAAATTTAGGCACAACATCCCCTAATACCCAAGAACTCAAAATAATTTAATCAAAAGGTGCTGAACAGGCAGCACCTTTAATCAGACTTAATTTTTACTCCATATTCCACCAAAACGATGAACAGAATAATCATCAATACCTGCAACAACATCGGTTTTAAATCCTTGCGCCGTATAGGTATTAAAATAATTTTGGAAGGCTGCAGATGTCGCTCCGTGTCTGGCTTGCCATGTTGCAGATGGATATTTAGCAAATATAGCAGTGTAGTTAACAACTCCATTATGAACATAAGCATTAAGATAAACAGGTCTTTTACCTAAAGCTTTTTGCTCCGTTACTTTATTTTGATATTGAGGAGAAGTTAACTGAGAGCTTATCGTCCAGGGGCCAATAGATTTTTTATGATAAAGTGTTGTATATTTTCTCTCTCCACCACTTGAAACGACTGAAACACTTACGGGACTCATGCCTAGTGATTTGGCTTGGTTCATAGCATTAATATGAGTTGCATAACTAACATTATGTTTAGCTAACGTTGCTAGGTTTTTCTTTTCAAAAATAGCAGAAAACCTTGGACCATATTTAGTACTATGTGAGTCAACATGAACAGGAACATATCCATCTGAAATAGCTTGATTAAACACAGTTTGGTAGTTTCCTGATGTTCGACCAGCATAAGCTTTCCACTGTATATTCGCAGGTTTCCATACCATGTTATAAAACACTTTTTCCTGTACCGAGTAACCGTCTAACCAGCTCATTTTAAAACCTGAATCAGCCAAGTGAGTAAACATTGCTTGAAAGCCGGCACTACCAAATCCATGTCTGACATATTGGCTACCAACAGTACGTGGAGCCCATAATAATCGACTACCTGATGGAATAGTACTTCCAGCAAATCGAGTCCAGGTTCCATAAGGATTATTATCACTGATAGGCGACGATATGCCGCGACTAAAGCTAATTTTCTGCCCTACTCCACTTGAGTTTTGCAAGTGAATATGTAAGTGGGGGCCTGTTGAGTTACCTGTATTACCAACTCGTCCTAAATATTGCCCCTTTTTTATGTCGACTTGCTGACTTTCAGGTACATCGGTATAACTTACTCGACTATTTAATGAAGGATAATATTGTTCGTTATGTGGGCACAAATTACTACTGATAGTGCCTGGTCGCATATGGGCATATAGCATTCGAGTACCATCTGAATGCTCAATCCACAACATATTACCACCACCAGGAATATATCCCTGTTTGAATTTACTATGTAACCATGGTTTTGTTACGCTTGAGTCACCAGAAAGTTTGGGACGAGGATTTTCTGGAGCATTTCTCCAACAACCAATAACTTTTCCACCGCGCATTGCGTATATTTTTTTATTGTAAACAACCTTTTTATTGTTAGTGGGGTTTGCGTTATATGAGTCAACCGTTCCATTAACTGAAGTCCAGCGCTCGTTATTAAAATCATAGCGTCTTGCAGAAATATCATAACCATGCTTTTGCGAAGTCGTTACAGCATGATCTCGAGTGTATAATTTTTCGTGATCAGAGAAGTTTTCCCCTTTAAATGGCATGTTATGCAAAGCTGCAGATGCAGAAGACACAAAACCAACTATCGCTAACATTGCAAAACTACCTAGCACTTTTTGTTTTTTCATTATTCTCTCCTTTAAATGAATTCACCGTTATGGTGAAAGTATTTTATGTTTTTAAAATATGGAGAGTGCTATAAAAAAGCTCTAATTGTGCTCAGTCAATAAGTATAGTCTGGCAATAAAAAAGCCTATCAACGAAGAGTTATTGATAGGCTTTATATTTTTATGACTAACGTTAAGCTTAAGATTAGTCTATTTAAAACTGCGCAAAGACTCTTCGTGCAACCAGAGATTTGTTAAAAAATGTTCAATCGCTTTTGATTGATAACGCCTAAAAGTACTAAAGCCCATATTCATTTCATCAGCTAGTACTAGTTGAGGCTTTTGTTGTTTAATAAAACGTTGCTGTATAATTGAAGCAAGTAAGGAAGTTGGAGTTGCTTTCTCCATATCCTGAATAATAAGTTGAATTGCTTCTTTCAATACTTGTTGCTTTTTTACTGGTTGCTGATATTCAGAGCAAATCGCAGTGTTAATTAATGAAGTTTCTGACCAAGTTTTAGCTAGGTAGTATTTTTTTAAAAGCTTTTTAGCTGATTGCTGAAAGTCTTCTTTATCAATGAAATTAGTGTTTTCATTCGCTTCATCAATCATATTGTTCGGGGTTGTACATGAAAGCTTTTTAGGATATCTAGATTCTTTTTCTACTAATTCAGGAAAATAGCTAAGCTCTAATTGTTTTTGAAAAAAATAAATACTTGATTTTAATTTTTGTTGCGCATTTATACTTGCTATTCTAGGAGCAAGTATCGCAGAAGCACCTTCAAAAAAAAGCTGATGCTCTAAAGTAAAAAAATTTAGTTGAGGGTGTTCCGTATCAATAACGCCTAGTACTTCTCCTTGATAAATAATAGGAACCGCAAGCTCGGATAATCGGTTATCATCATCAACAATATAGTTATTAATTTTACGTGTGTCAGAAACTCTGGTAGAACGTCTGGTTTGAACAGTACTTCCAACAACACCTTGGCCTGTTTCTAGAGTAATAGGCGAATGAATGCAGTCTTGACTGAGTCGTTTTTCCCCAGATGCCGCTATTTGTCGATATCGATTTTCTGTAACTTTTAAATAAATTACATTATCCGGAACTTTTAAGCTTTTAGATAGAGAATCGCTTGCACTAAAACAAATTTTATTTAGGCAAGTAAGATTATCTATTTTTTGAGAAAACTGTACGAGTTGCTGTAGATAAACTGACAATTTAAGTATCCTTACTTGGTTGAAACAACGCTAATATAGGTTGTTCTACACAACAAAGCCAGTCGATATAGCCCCATGTCATGTAAGAAATATCTCAATCAACCCAAAAATCTCAAATTAGTGAAGTTTGGTATTTCTTTTGATAGGCTTACTATCATCAATCTTGATTACTCTTTTATCTCCTGGTTCAGAAAAGTAGTCTAGTTTCGAAGCTTTCAATGCACTGGGCACATCGGCTGGTACATGAAGCCCAATATATTGCTTAGCATTCAATGTTGTTTCCATTAAGTTACGACCACTCACAGACAATGCGAACCAATAAGGTGGAAAAGCAACATCCGTTATTTTTTTAAAAAATTCCTGATAGTCTTGATAATGTGCTTCATTAGGATCAGCATCGCCCATATGCATTACAGAAAAATCATTTTTTGCTGATACTTTAAAAATTATATTTTGAACATCGGCACGCTCAGGCCATCCTGCATGAGGAATTCTAATTGCCTCAATGGTTAACTGATTCATTTTTATAGTAACGGCTTTATCATCTTTTTGAAAGTTGATTGCGTGCAATCTATTTTTTATCTGGCTAAAAGCTTTTAAAGGTATTAATAAATCTATTGCTTGTTGGGGAGCTATTAATAATACGTTTTTATTATTTAACAAATAATGTAATACATCATTTGCATCAAAATGATCTCCATGTGCATGACTAATAAATAGAGCATCAATATTATTATAAGGCTCTATATTTTGAAAGATTGCGTGCCTTATTGCTTTAGGTACTTGTGTATAAATGCCAAAGGTATTATGAAAAAAAGGATCGAATAATAGTTTCGTATCGCCAGAAACAACCATAACACCTTCATTACCCAAATAATTTATTTGGGAACTTTTAGTGTTAACATCATGTGCAGTTAAATTATCTGAAAAGTATATTCCTAATAAGATAATAATCGCATAACAGTAAGTTTTCATTTTTTACCTATCAGTTTGTGTTGTTTTTTGTACTTTCATTTGCTTGTTCATAATAGCCTTTAGCAAGTGCTCCAGGACGTCTTGTATCAGCAAATCCCATAAAAACTCCCGACTGGAACTCAATTGATTGTAAACTTCCCCACGGTTTTCTATAAATGACATTATGCCCCATAGTTTTAAGTTCTTGCATAGAGTCAAACGGATATCCTTTTTCTAAAAATAAGGTATCAGGATACCATTGGTGATGAATTCTAGGAGTGATTGTCGCTTCTGCGATATTCATATTATAAACAATGCGATTTAACAAAAAATTAAACACTGTGGTAATTATTTTACTCCCTCCGGGGCTACCTGTAGCTAACCAAGGCTTGCCCCTATTTAGAGCGATCACTGGAGTCATAGAACTTAAAGGTCTTTTTCCAGGTTCAATTTTATTTGCTTCTCCACCAATTAGTCCATAACCATTAGGACTACCGGGTTTAGCAGAAAAATCATCCATTTCATTGTTTAATAAAAACCCTACTTCAGGAATTGACTTTCCAGAACCAAAAGAAAAATTCAGAGTATAAGTATTAGATACTATATTGCCATTTTTATCCATGACAGAAAAGTGAGTCGTCTGTGAACTTTCTTTATCGATATAAAGTCCCGGTTTAATATTTGCTGATGATGTTGCTTTTTTTAAATCAATTTTTTTGGCTATTTCTTTAGCGTAAGTTTGTGAAGTTAAGCGCTCTACCGGAACAGAAACAAAATCAGGATCTCCTAAATATTCGCTTCGATCAGCGTAAACATATTTCATTGCCTGCGTTTTTAAGTGGCTTGTTCTTGCAGATGAAGCACCTGAATTTTCAATTGAAAACTCTTTAATAATATTCAACAACTGAATTAAGTGGGTACCACCTGAGCTTGGTGGTGGCATAGAATAGATATCGTACCCCTTAAAATTTGTAGATACAGGTTTTCGCCAAACGGCTTTATAAGCTTTTAAGTCACTCAGAGTCATTAGCCCATCATTTTTTTTAAAATAGTCAGCAATTTTTTTGGCTGTTTTTCCATGATAAAAATCACGCCCCTCAGTTTCGGCAATGAGGCTTAAAGTTTGAGCAAGGTTTTCTTGTTTAAACTGCTCACCTACTTGCCAGTTTTTTCCATCAGGCTTGATAAAAATTTCTCGACTACCTTGATCAAATGAAAGAAATTGTTTACGTGAATTTAACGATTGAGATAATGCGTATGTCATTGGCATGCCTTTAGCCAGTTCAATTGCTGGTTGAACTAACTTTTCAAAAGGCATGCTCCCATATTTTTTATGTGCTTCCACCAATCCTGCTACAGTTCCTGGCACACCGCTTGATAATAAAGAGTAACGAGCTTTAGTTTGATCAACATTATTTCGCCAGTTAAGAAACATATCTTCACTTGCCAGCATTGGTGCTTTTTCTCTATAGTCTAATGCATTAACTTCTTGTTTTTTTGCATCGTAAATTAACATAAACCCACCACCGCCTATATTTCCAGCTCGAGGCAAAGTAACAGCAAGAGTAAACCCTACAGCAACCGCTGCATCTACGGCATTCCCCCCCTGCTCAAGTATTTTAACCCCCACTTCTGTCGCTCTTACTTCTTGTGAAGTGACCATTCCCATCGAAGCAACTTCTGGAAAAACAATTGAGTCAAATTCTAATAATGGAACCTCATCGTTTGCTCGCGCAGAGTTATCATCTATGGTTAAATTTATCGCAAAAATAATTAGAATTGAATATAGTAATCTCATGGAGGCAACTTTTATGGTATAGGTGATTAAATGATATGATAACTCAACAAGTTATTTTCGAATAACTCGATGACCGACTTTGTTTCACAATAAAGCAATATATCATCCAACTTTTGATTGATGTCAATCCGGATACATTGATGTGTTTTTTGAATTTGTATATATTGATGTACGACAGTCATGAGCTGGCTAAGTGCAATAATATTTTTGTCATTGAGATAATCTCCTGAATATATTTCAATGTAGGTTAAGGAAATTTGCGGTTGAACCGTCAGACCATTAGCAATATTGACTTTGCTATTCATGAGTAAATTTTTTATCTTTTTAAATATATCAGCCAGCACTTTATTATTAGTTGTATTAGCTAAAACAATAAATTTTCCACTTTTGATATAACATATATAAGTTTCCGCTGGTGTGTGTTTTTTAATTAGTTCTGCGGCGTAACTAATGACTTCCGCAGCACATATTTTACCATAAGTATTTTCAATATCTTCCATATTGTCAACTTCAAAAAGCAATACAAAATTAAAACTACTAATCGCTTTTTCTTTATCAGTTAATGGGCGAGCTAATAATTGAGTGATATGTTTAAAATGATAAAAACCTGTAATAGTGTCACGAAATTGCTGACTTTCAATGATATCAGCCGCTTGATTTATTTTTTTCTGCATATTTGAAATTTGTTCTAATTTTTTTTCCAAATCACTGCGAAGCTCACTATTCTGTTTTTTCGCATCTTTATTCCTTACTTCTTCTATTTTGATAAGGTTGATGTATTTTGACATTTTTTGAGCGTAATACTTCCTCACAAAATAAATAAATAAACCAATTAAAAGCAATGAAACAACAACAACTAACTGAAAAGCTTGTGAACTCTTAATAAAGTCTGACTCAACATTGATTTTAAGTCGTAAGGTATTTTTTGACCAAGATTCATCGCCTACTTTAGATTGTATATCTACATAATATTTACCTTGTGGTAAACCAGCCAATAAAAAATTACGTTTTTTACCTAAATTAATCCAGTTCTCATCTAATCCTAGTATTCGATAACGATAGTCTTGCGTTGCTAACTTCTTATAATACAAGTCGGCAACAGAAATATTAATTGTTGACTCATTTTTAAATTTAGTAATTTCTGCTTCCTGAGCTTGGTTAAGAGCATAACTATCTAGAATTCTGTCTCCGACTTTAACATGTGTAAACACCAGATTTCTTTTTATTGGGCGAGGCTTTTCACGGTGTCCATTGATAATGGTGATACCATTAATACTCCCAAAATATAAAATACCATCTGGATCAGAAAAGTAAGCAGAAGATGCGAATTCATCACTCGAAATACCATCAATTTGCCGATAGGATTTCATACTTTGTGTATTGTCAGAAAATTGAACAATTCCTAAGTTCGTTGATAACCAAAGCTGTTTTTGATTATCTTCAAGTATTCCATAAATGGTATTATTAGGCAGGCCTTCTTCTTTAGTGATACGATCAAAATAAATAGCGCCATTGTTCGTTTGATTGACTTTATTTAATCCTTTACTCGTTCCAATCCATAAAATCCCCCGACTATCTTCAAACATTGATAAAACATCATTGCCAGATAATGATTGGCGATTATTAGGCTCGTACTGATAATGTTCCCACTTTTCTTCTGATTGTCGATAAACAGCAATCCCTGTAGTCCCACCCAGCCAAATATCACCGTTGCTGGTCTGAACAATATCCATAGTTGCCATCATTTCAGTACGAAAATTAATAGGTAAATCTAATGTTAAATCCCTAACAGTGATTATAAGTTTGTCATTGTTATTTTTTATTTCTTCAACATAATAGAGATTATATTGATTACCAATCCATATTCCTCCGTCTAAATCTTCATACAAGGCAAAGGTATAACCCAACAATTCTAACGGTTCATTATTTAAGATAAATTCTGTTTCTATTAACTTATCTGTATTGACATCCACCAATTTGATTTGATTCTCATATGAAATCCATAAGCGTTCATGTAAATCAAGCAAAAGTCCTACAGGAAAATCATAAGTGAAATCTTCAACGTCAGCATTCGACTCTAGTGTATTTTCTAAAGGACGTTCTATTTCACCAGTCATCAGATCAAATTTAAAAATACCAGCACTAAAAATTGAAACCCAAAGTTTTTCATTTCGATCTTTAACCAAAGCATGTACGGTGTTGGTTATATTATATTTAGCTAAATCACTTTGGGTAAATATATGCTCAAAACCACTGATCATTGGATCAAGAATACTAAACCCCTGAGAGTATGCTGCTAGCCAAACTAAACCAGCATTATCGACATAAATATTGGCAATATCATTTCCCTTAAGCCCTATTCCACTGTTAGGTTCAGATAAGTACTTATCAAATATTCCTTCTTCATTTCGATAAACATTAATACCTTTATTGGTGGCTATCCAAACATCATTCTTATCATCAACAAAAAAATTATAAGTAAAAAGTGATGTCACATTATATTGACCATCACCTGCAGAAAATTCCTTAAAAGTTTTACTTTTCATATCATAATAAGCAAGTCCCTGATGGCTACCAAGCCAGATACGCTCATCAACATAAGCAAATGCATTAACAGGGTTATCTTCAGCCCATACCTCAAAATCACCCTCACATAATGTTTCAATAGTATTTGGTGACTTTATTTCATAAGCACAATTGCTAGTTGCAAAAAATATTCGTTGCGGGGCTTCATTAACTGAAGGGACAATATTAATTCCAGAAATCCAACCATCAAATACCGTACCTGACTCAGTTTCAAAAATTTGTGCCGTTTTAGTCGTTTGATTATAAAAAAATAAACCTTCCGTTGTAGCAATATAAACATCACCACTTTTTAAAATTCCAATGCCTGTAATTAAACCTTTTAAAGCTGGAAACTGTAATTGCAAATTAGTAAATTTTTGCGTTTTATAATCATAAAAACTAGGGCCAGCTTCCGTACCAAGCCATAATCCTCTTTTGGGATCTTCTTGAATAACGCGGACATTATTATTATGTAAAGAAGTTGGATCGCTATGCTTGGTTTCAAAAATCTTAAACTCATAACCATCAAACCGATTTAATCCATCCTCAGTACCTAACCAAATAAAGCCATTCTCATCCTGAAAAAAAGTGTTCACACTGCTTTGTGATAAACCATCTTCAATAGATAAGGATTGAATTCGAAAAGTTTTTTGATAGCGGTGATCTAAAACGTTAGCTGATAACGTTAAACTAAAAAAGAACAATAATTGTAATAATAAGAAACGAAAGTTCACCGTATTCCCTAATTAAAAGGTGAGCATCGCGCATTAATATAAGAGTTATTTATTTAATTTTTTAAATGCGATCTTACTAAACTGCTCTGGATTGATGCCCTGTTTATCTTGATAAAATGCTTTAATAAACGCTAAGTCTTCCTTTATATCTCCTGTTGGATAATATAATGGTCCGAAACCAAGTGTACGACTTTTGGTATCTAAGTAACAAGTTTGGATTGGAATTTTTGCATTTATCGCAATATGATAAAAGCCAGACTTCCAATGATCGGTATAACTCCGAGTTCCTTCAGGCGATAGTGCAAAAATCATACGTTCATTTTCATTAAACAGCTGAATGATAGTATCAACTACCTTATTTCTTGCGCTACGATTAACTGGAACACCGCCTATTTGTGTTAAAAACCAACGAAATGGCCAGATAAACAAAGTGTGTTTACCAATAAATGTGGTTTTAAGGCGATGTTTAAACTTAAATAATAAAAAGACTAAAAAATCCCAGTTTGAAGTATGAGGAGCAACAATTGCAATGTATTTATTAATTTCTGGTGGCTGTCCAATCAACTTCCAACCTGATAAAGTTAAAATACGACCTGACAGCCATGCTAACACTAGGCACCGCCAACGTTATGTAAATCCATGATGTTGTCTTCATCATCTTCGTCAGCACCAGCGATATCTTCTATTCTTTCAATACCCGAGTTTTTTGCCAAATCATTACGTCTATCATCCAAAGCTTGCAAATAATTTTCGTCAATATCTCCGGTTACATATTTGCCGTCAAAAACTGAAGTATCAAAGCGCGTCAGCTTTGGGTTGCCTTCCCGGCAGGTTTCAATCAAATCATCTAAATCTTGATAAATCAATTTATCTGCCCCAATCAATTCTTCAACTTCCTTATCCGTTCTACCGTGAGCTATTAATTCTTTGGCTGATGGCATATCAATACCATAAACATTAGGGTATCGGACAGCAGGTGCGGCTGAAGCAAAGTAAACCTTTTTGGCGCCAGCTTCACGAGCCATATCAACGATCTGTTGACTGGTTGTTCCTCTTACAATAGAGTCATCCACAAGTAATACATTTTGATCTTTGAACTCTAGGCCAATCGCATTCAATTTTTGCTTGACTGACTTTTTGCGCATTTGTTGCCCTGGCATGATAAAAGTTCTACCGATGTAGCGATTTTTCACAAAACCATGACGTAATTTCACGTTAAGTTTTAAAGCTAATTGCATTGCGCTTGTTGTTGAGGTGTCAGGTATGGGAATAACAACATCTATGTCATGATCAGGCCAGACTCGATTAATTTTGTCAGCTAACCTCTCCCCCATTCTTAAACGTGAACGATAAACGGAAATGTTATCAATAATAGAATCCGGTTTTACATAATGGCTCACATCAGCAATATGCACACCGATTTCCCAGTTTCCATTTGATAATTTTTGAATGGATAATGCATCATCAAAATCTTTTGCATCCACCGGGTCAATTGTAAATGTGGTAATCTCTCTGAAGTCTCTTCTTTTTTTGATTTCTTCCTGAGTAATTTCAACAGGAATTTTATCCGCCATTTTTTCTACATCATCCGGAAATTGATAAGGCAATCCATATTCCGCTAAAATAGCATGCATCTCAGTATTGTTGTCACCAACATCACCTAACACATCAATAATTTCTCCGATAGGATTTAATGCTCCTTTTGGCCATTCAACAATTTTAGCAATTGCTTTTTGTCCATCTTTTGCTCCATTTAATTTATTTAATGGAATATAAATATCTACGTGAATACGATTGCTACTCGGGACCAAAAACCCAAACTTGTGAGATAATTCAATCGTACCTACAAATTCTGTTTTACTTCGTTCAATAATCTCAATAATTTCTCCTTCAGGTTTTCCTTTTTTAGGATATAACTTTACCTTAACTGTATCACCGTGCAATGCGTTTAAGGTTTTCTTTTGATTGATAAAAATGTCGTTTTCGGAATCTTCAGATATCACATAAGCAGTTCCTGTACTTGTCATATCTACACTGCCAATAATTGTTTTTGAAGTGGACTTAATCTTAAACTTTCCTCTTTCAGGTTCCGAAAC
>JAUIHB010000106.1 GCA_030432465.1 Gammaproteobacteria bacterium | reverse complement strand
AATTCCTGTTAAAGGAAAATTTGTTGTCACTCGAACCCGGGACGGAGGTAAAAATTTTGAAATTCTCGATAAAGGGTTACCACAAACAGCCAGTTATGACTTGGTATTCAGACATGCTTTAGCTATTCATAGCGACGGTAACCAGCTACTCATGGGATCAACCACAGGAAACCTTTGGTATTCCTCAAATCAAGGCGATCTATGGGAACCTTTGACGCATTATTTGCCTCCGGTTAATGCCGTAGCTTTTCTTTAAAACGACTCATTTAGCATGACATAGATTACTAGTAATATGTTTTTAATATGCTATTCAGCTATAAATATTTGCACTTGCCCTATTGACTTATTGTTGCTTATGCAACATTATTAATTTTATTAATTACCTGTAAGGCACAAATAATGAAAGAACATGACTCAAGACCTTTACCCGATTTTATCGAATATCCCCCCAACGAAATGCTAACTCGTTCTGAAGAGTTTTATGCTGAAATTAAGCGTCGTCATACGGTTAGAGAGTTTTCAGATAAACCAGTAGACAGAGCTGTTATCGAAAATTGTATTCGTGCCGCAGGAACAGCTCCCAGTGGTGCTAATCATCAACCTTGGTATTTTGCAGTTATTAGTTCGGCAGATGCCAAGAAGCAGGTGAGAATCGCTGCTGAAAAAGAAGAAGTTGCTTTTTATGATGGCCGTGCAGGTGAAGAATGGTTAGACGCCCTCGCAGCTTTGGGAACAGATGACCATAAACCATATCTGGAAACAGCCCCTCATCTAATTGCAATTTTTGCACAACAACGCGGTGGTGTAACAGCAGAAGATGATCGAAAAAACTATTACATTCGTGAGTCTGTCGGTATCGCAACAGGTTTTTTAATTAATGCTCTGCATCACTGCGGGTTAACCACTCTAACCCACACACCAAAGCCGATGACTTTTTTAAATGAAATTTGTCAGCGCCCAAAAACTGATAAGCCCTACATTTTATTAGTAACAGGTTATCCCGCAGAAAATGCAACTGTTCCAGAGCATGCTCTCATTAAAAAACCGTTAGATGTTATTAGCACATTTATTTAAATAAACCGGACTGCTCAATTGTAAACCGCATACCTTAGGGTTATGCGGTTTAAGTATTTTAAGTACTTTTTTTACGCCAGCGAATAAGCTCTTTCTGATCAGCAGGCAACTCACTTTCGTTATGATTAAGCGCTCTTTCAGCTAACATAAGCTCAGCTTGATCTTCCAGTTTTGCTAGTAATGACATCAAAACAGATTTTTCATCATCCGTAATCACGGCTTCCAATTGAGTCGTTCTTTCATCAATCACTTTCACCAGTTCAGCGTAAACCTTTTCGCCTTCTGGAGTAAGCACTAAATATTTAACTTTTTTATTATTTTCTCGTTGCTCCGTTTTAATCATCCCTTGTGCTTTAAGTGCTTTTACAGCGCGACTGACTGTATATGAATCTAAGCGAGCTTGATAAGCAATATCCGCGGCTTTTATTGGCATATAAGAACCTATATTTAAAATAACCCTTAGTTCTCTTGGATCAAGTTCTACAATATTACGAATTAAAATATCACGATTCAATTGCAATAAATTACTCACCACAGCAATTTGAAAAGGTAAGTGTTCATATAAATCTAGTGTATGTTCAAGTGATTTAGTTAATTGAAAAGTATTCTTTCTTTTTCTTAGAGCTCGATAATTTTGCATAGTTTTTTAGTCGTTAGTGTCAATGGTTTATTAGTTATTTTTATTTATTTAGTTTTCTTAATTAATTATTATTTTTTAAGTTAAGAACTACAGGATAACATCGAACAGCCTGCTTTATGCCTCGCCCACTCAGGCCTTTTTTCTGCATAAAGCTCATTTTCAGGTTGTTCGTCATAAGGGGAGCGGAAAACGTTTAATAATTTTTTTACTTCAGAAAAGTCACCCGTAGTTGCTTTATCAATAGCCTGTTGTGCCAGATAGTTTCGTAATACAAATTTAGGGTTAGTTAAATTCATTTTGGTCATGCGTTCATCGTCATTAATACCATCTTGCTTTAATCTCTCAATATACAATCTCAACCACGCTATTATTTTATTTTTAGTTTTGTTATCAATGTTGTCAGGCTGATAAAAAGCCTTGCTAATTATTTGTATCAAATTGTCATCGGTATAATTCTGGGTGGTTTTTATATGTGACAAAGCTCGAAAGAAAATAGTCATATCTGTTTCTGTTAACCCAAAATTTTCCATTAACTGGTTAATCAATTTTTGATCTGACTCACCTTTATTATTCTTTAGACCAAGCTTTTCAGCATACATTTGTTGTGACTGTTGTTGGTAGTAATCAGCAAACTCTGTCAGTGATTGCTCTAAGTTTTCTGTGCGCTCAATAATACTCACTAAAGCATTAGCTAGCTGATATAAATTCCATTGTGCTATTTGTGGCTGGTTACCGTAACAATAACGCTTACCCTGCTCGTCTGTGGTATTAGGCGTCCAATCAGGATCATAACCTTCTAGCCAACCATAAGGACCATAGTCAATGGTTAGTCCGAGTATCGATAAATTATCGGTATTCATCACACCATGCACAAAACCTACGCGCATCCAATGCACGACCATATCTGCGGTTAAACGACAGATTTCATCAAACCAACGTTCATAAACAGCAATATCAAAACCTTGTTGAGGTCGTTTACCTAAATGAGGAAAGTGCTGCTCGATGGTAAAATCTATCAACTGTTTTAATTCTTTCAATTCTTTACGAGCAGCAAAAAGCTGGAAGTTACCAAAGCGAATAAATGAGGGCGCAACACGACAAACCACTGCACCTGGCTCATACTCAGGATGACCATCATAAAACATATCACGCATAACTTGTTCGCCAGTTAGCATTAAACTTAAAGCACGAGTAGTCGGCACACCTAAGTGAAACATCGCCTCACTACACAAAAACTCGCGAACCGATGAGCGCAGCACAGCTAACCCATCAGCAGTACGTGAATAAGGTGTTAAACCTGCCCCTTTGAGCTGTAATGCTTGAGTATTACCATCAATATCTATCACTTCCGCTAAATTGATCGCTCTTCCATCGCCTAACTGTCCAGCCCAATGTCCAAACTGGTGCCCTCCATAACACATTGCATAAGGTTTCATTTCTGGTTCCAGTTGATTACCAGAAAATATTTGAGTAAACCATTGAGAATTAACTTCCTGCTCGTTCAGACCAAGCATGACACTCATTTCTGGCACATAAGCAACCAGCAGAGGAGCTTTAACAGGTGTAGGCTTTACCCAAGAAAAACAAGCGTTATGCACTTGGCGTGGCTGATTTGTCACATCCGGATCTGCGGGTAGCTGAACATTAAACTGGTTATTAAATTGCAGAGGCATTAGTTTTTTTTGATTCCTTATTAACGTAATTAAATAGTCTCAAACTTTAAAGTAACAATATTTATAAAGTAACAATCTTTAGAAGAATAGGTTTGCTTATCCGCATACTACATTAAAGTAAGAAACGATCATAATGAGAAAGCCAATCAGACCAACCTTTCACAACTCAACAATCAACTCTTACTGCCTACTGTCACAACTCAATCGTCATTTTTATCAGCTAACACTAGATACAAAAACAGCGAGTTCAACTCGCTGTTTTTAAATTAAATAACATGGTTGTGTATTATCCAACCCAAACTCTTGCGTTACGAAACATTCGAGTCCAGGGACCATCTTCACCCCAGTTAGCAGGCGCATAAGAATTTTGAACACTGCGTGCTACTCGCTCTGGATGCGGCATCATTATCGTCACTCGACCATCATCTGTGGTTAATCCGCTGATACCGAACAAAGAACCATTAGGATTACTTGGATAACAATTAGCGACCTGACCATAATTATCTATAAATCTCAAAGTGACTAAGCCTGATTGATTGGCTGCTTGTGCGGCCTCTTCACTGGCGTATTCAGCTCGCCCTTCCCCATGAGAAACCGCAATTGGAATTTTTGAGCCTTCCATCCCCTGCAAGAAAATTGAAGGGCTTTCCGCAACTTCAACCATTGAAAAGCGTGCTTCAAATTGCTCTGAAATATTACGTACAAAATGCGGCCAATGCTCTGTCCCGGGAATAATCGAACGCAAATTAGATAGCATTTGGCAACCATTACAAATACCTAAACTAAAAGTGTTTTTTCTTTCAAAAAAAGCTTTGAACTGTTGTTTTAGTGACTCATTAAACAGAATAGATTTTGCCCAACCTTCACCGGCTCCCAATACATCTCCGTATGAAAAACCTCCACATGCAACTAAACCAACAAAATCTTGTAAGCTCACCCGTCCAGCATGCAAATCACTCATATGAACATCGATTGCGTTAAATCCAGCTTTAATAAAAACAGCAGCCATTTCTAAATGACTGTTAACACCTTGTTCACGTAAAATAGCAACTTTAGGTTGATTTACTTCAGCTAAATATTGAGCCGCAACATCTTCCGCGGGATCAAAAGTTAAATCGGGTTGAATTCCAGGATTACCAGAATCTAAACGTAAATTTTTCTCTTCGAGTGCGCATTGAGGATTGTCTCGTAATGCCTGCATACGGTAAGTAGTCTCCGACCAGATAGCCCGTAAATCCATTAAATCTCTGTTTAACCACAAAGCTTCGCCGTGTTTGATCTGTATCGAAAGTTCGTCAGAAACTTCACCAATTGAATGCGAAATGTTAGCAAGACCAAACTGGTTTAAAGTCTGCATAACTTTTTCAACGTGTTTATCAGCAACCTGAATAACACACCCCAATTCTTCATTAAACAGCACATTGTAAGCTTCACTCGATAAAGCTTGTAAATTAATTGCAAGCCCACAATGTCCGGCAAATGCCATTTCAACTAAAGTCGCTAACAATCCTCCATCAGAACGATCATGATAAGCCAGCAATTTACCTTCAGCATTTAAATGTTGAATAGCTTGGAAAAAGCTTTTTAGTACTTCAGGTTCATCAACATCAGCACAATGATCGCCTAACTGATTATAAACTTGTGCTAATGCACTAGCCCCTAAACGATTTTTCCCTGCACCTAAATCAATCAATATAAGTTTACTGGCCTCTTTTTGCAGTTGTGGCGTCAGAGTTTTGCGTACATCTGTAACGGGTGAAAATGCAGTCACCACTAACGATAAAGGTGCAGTTACACTTTTTTCCTCTCCTTTATCATTCCATACAGTTCGCATGGACATAGAATCTTTACCCACTGGAATAGCGATCCCCAGTGACGGACATAGCTCCATACCAACTGCTTCTACAGCCTCATACAAACCAGCATCTTCGCCATCAGAGCCACAAGCAGCCATCCAGTTAGCGGATAAACGAATTTTAGCAATATCAGCGATTTTTGCCGCGGCAATATTGGTAATCGATTCGGCCACCGCCATACGGGCTGAAGCGGCATAGCTCAGATTGGCGGCTGGAGTACGCTCTCCCATAGCCATAGCTTCCCCAGTAGTGGCTTTTAAACTGGAAGTTGTCACGGCACAATCTGCAACAGGCACTTGCCAAGGACCAACCATTTGATCTCTATGGGTTAATCCCCCCACGGTTCTATCGCCAATGGTGATCAAAAAAGTTTTATCTGCCACCGTGGGCAAACTCAGAACACGATTAACCGCTTCATCAAGTGAGGTATCTAAATCTAATTTATTGCGCACAACTTGCGCTGATGTAACATTTCGATGCATTTTAGGCGGTTTGCCAAATAAAACATCCATAGGCAAATCAACTGGTTGATTATTGAAATGAGCATCATTCAAAGTTAAATGTTCAGCTTCTGTGGCCTCACCTAAAACCGCAAAAGGACAACGTTCACGCTCACAAATTTGGGTAAACTGAGATAAATTTTCTGGAGCAACAGCCATAACATAGCGCTCTTGCGATTCGTTACACCATACTTCAACTGGACTCATGCCCGGTTCATCATTAGGTACTCTTCTTAGTTCAAATGAGCCTCCACGACCACCATCATGAACCAATTCTGGTACCGCATTTGATAAACCACCCGCACCGATATCGTGAATAAACTCTATCGGATTTTTTTCGCCCATTGACCAACAGCGGTCAATAACTTCCTGACAACGTCTTTCCATTTCAGGGTTATCCCGCTGTACCGAGGCAAAATCTAAATTCTCATCACTTGAACCTGATGCCATTGATGAGGCAGCACCGCCACCAAGACCAATTAACATTGCAGGTCCTCCCAGAACAATCACATGGTAGCCCGGTTTAATTTCCGCTTTTTGAATATGTTGCTCGCGAATATTCCCCATACCACCAGCTATCATAATCGGTTTATGATATCCCCTGACCTGTTCTCCGAAATCAAAAGCCACCGATTGCTGATAAGTTCTAAAATAACCACACAAATTAGGACGGCCAAACTCATTGTTAAATGCTGCTCCTCCTAATGGTCCCTCAATCATGATATTGAATGCCGAAACAATACGCTCAGGCTTCCCGTAAGAAATTTCCCAAGGTTGTTCAAAACCGGGGATTTCCAAGTTAGATACGCTAAACCCTGTTAAACCAGCTTTAGGTTTACCACCACGCCCTGTAGCACCTTCATCTCGAATTTCACCACCAGAACCAGTCGCAGCTCCAGGAAATGGTGAAATAGCCGTGGGATGATTATGCGTTTCAACTTTCATCAGAATATGAATAGGTTCAATATGGTAGCAATATTCTCCTGAGTCAGCCTCAGACCACAGCCGCGGCTGCTCAAAACCACTGATAACTGCTGCATTATCACTATAAGCTGATAACACGCCATCCGGCGAAACCTTGTGTGTATTACGGATCATACCAAACAGAGAATTAGGTTTATCTTCACCGTCAATCGTCCAACTCGCATTAAAAATTTTATGTCGACAATGCTCTGAATTTGCCTGAGCAAACATCATTAACTCAACATCAGTTGGATTACGTTTTAATTCCGTAAATCGTTCAACCAAATAATCAATTTCATCCTCAGCTAAGGCTAAGCCTAATATCTGGTTAGCCTCAGCAAGTGCTTTTTGGCCACCTTTTAAAATATCTACTCGCGTCAATTCTTTAGGTTGTTCTTGCTGAAATAACACCTCAGCATCTTTCAATTGAGCAAAAGTACTCTCAACCATACGATCATGTAATAAAGGCAATAATAATTTTAGTGCTTCTTCATCAAGGTCACGCCCTTGATTATCTTGACAATACCAGCCGATTCCACGCTCTAATCGAATAACTTCATCTAAACCGCAGTTGTTGGCAATATCCGTCGCTTTGGAAGACCAAGGAGAAATAGTTCCTTGTCGTGGCACCACCAAAACAAATGCGCCTTTAGTCTCTTTAACTTGTTTACGCGACCCGTAGGTTAACAGCTTTTCTAAAGTTTCTGTTTTATCAGAATTAAGTGATTGTTTTAAATGAGCAAAATGCACATACTCTGCATAAAGCTGTCCTAAATGAGGTACGCATTTTTTCCCTTCGGTTAATAGTTTTTGACTTTTAAACTCAGATAAAACAGGGGCACCACGAAGAATAAGCATAAAGAATGGACTCAAAATGGGTTGAAAAACGAGGGTTCAAAATCAGGCCGCAATGATACGCTAATTTATAAAAATAATGTACCCAATAAACGACTTATAGGGCAATTTTATACTTAAAAATACGAATTACACAATAATTCAGACTTTCTTCAATAAATCTCATTATTTAAACTTTTTCCATCTACTTTGAGTGTTTTTCAATCAATGATGCAAGCGATTGATTTATCAGGTTTTCCTTTAAAACAACTCACAATTTTAAGCAGAAATCCGCCAAATAAATCACAAATATTAACCAATTGTCCCAAGACAATACTTGCCAAAACTCTTTTAACCAACGATAATTCAACCTAATAAGGAGATATCTCAAATAACAAAAAATCACTCTAACATTATGATTTTTATAGTTATTTGTTTTATTTAACCGCTCTGTTTCCAACAGTTATTCGAGAAACTGTCACAATAACAGAAAAGTAAACTTAGGACTGGTAAGCAACCGATTCACTCTATGCAGCAGATATATAATGGCTTTACAGCACAAACAAAAAAACCAATAACAACGACGTTCTGTCGCTTGTTAATGGTTGTTTGCACCATTTTATTCCTCAATGCTTGCAACAAGACTCCCATAACAAAATTAGAACAAGTTATTAACCGCGGCAAACTTATTGTCGTTACCCGTAATAGCCCAACAACTTACTTTGAAAATGCTAATGGCTTAGCCGGTATTGAGCATGATTTAGTCAGCTTATTTGCCGCTGAACTAGGTGTTGAAGTTGAATTTGTGATAAATGATAACCTCAAAGAAATTGCTGAAATGGTAGAAAGAGGACAAGTCGATTTTGCTGCAGCAGGCTTAACAGTCACACCAGAAAGGGAAAATCACTTACGCTTTGCACCAGCTTATCAGCAAATAACCTCCAAATTAGTCTTTAAACAAGGCAAACGCTGGCCACGAAATATCAACCAGTTGGAAGGTGAGTTACGCGTATTAGCTCACTCCTCATACGCTCAGGAATTACTGAAATTAAAAGAAGAATCTCCTCAATTACATTGGTCAGAAACAACCGAACAAACCAGTGAAGAGTTATTGATGATGATTTTAGATGAAACTATTGATTACACTATCGTCGATTCAACAGAGTTAGACTTAAACCGTCGTTTCCACCCTGAGCTTGCTGTCGCGTTTACCGTAGGAAAGCCACAGAGTCTGGCTTGGGCTTTTCCTAAAGAAGATGATTTTTCTTTATTTACCCAAGCAATAGAGTTTTTCGGTAAGAAAAAATCCGAGGGACAAATTGCACACCTAGTTGAAAAATACTATGCCCACGTTGAACATTTTGATTATGTAGGCGCAAGACAGTTCCACAAAGCAACCCAGCAAAAACTTGATAAGTATAAAGATTATTTTGTTGAGTCTGCCGGCGAAGACTTAGACTGGCGCTTACTTGCAGCTGTCAGTTATCAAGAGTCACATTGGCGTCCTAAAGCTAAATCTCCTACTGGTGTACGTGGTATGATGATGCTGACACTAAGGACAGCCAAACAGCTTGGTATCGCCAATCGTCTTGATCCGAAACAAAGTATTCTTGGTGGAGCAAAATATTTACGCAGAGTATTAGAGCGGGTGCCCGATAGAGTTTCTGAGCCCGATAGAACTTGGTTTGCACTTGCTGGATATAATGTTGGTTGGGGACATGTTGAAGATGCCCGCATTATCACTCAAGAGCAAGGCGGGGATCCAGACAAGTGGTCAGATGTAAAAGAACGTTTACCGCTTCTACAAAAAAAGAAATGGTATAAAAACACGAAACATGGCTACGCAAGAGGCCATGAACCAGTTAAATACGTCACGAATATTCGACGTTACTATGATGTGCTGGTTTGGCAAGATGAAGAGCAGCAGTCCATACCACAACCCGACAATATCGGAGATGGGGAAACGATTATTGCAGAGAAGCAAGATGAAGAAACATCTCATGTTTCTCCGTAGACCATTTTAATCCATAAACCTTTTTATCCATCATTCACATTTCTATAGTCTAAGTTGAAAACTCAACTGTACCAACCTAGCTACACTAACCAGAACTACACTAACCAAAAACAATATTCTTGGCATGGGTTACAATAGCTTTTTCCATTTAAAATAATACACAGCAATAATTCCCATTCCAATAGTTAAACCACAGACAATTGTAAATGCATAAGGATTTTCCGTTCCGGGGATCCCTCCCACATTTATGCCTAAAATTCCAGTAAACAAAGTTAAGGGTAAGAATATTGCAGCGACAATCGATAACAAATACATTGTTTTGTTAGTCTGCTCTAAAATTCTTTGAGTTTCCATATCTTGCTGAACTTTAACCCGCTCTTTAACTTCAACAAGTTCATCAATATAAATAACCATTGCGTGAAAAAGTTCTCGCCAATTGTTTCTTAACCCTTTAAGCCAACTAATATTAGACTCTCTCATTCGAGCTAGCACATCCTTTTGTGGTGTCAAATGACGCAAAAAAACAGAGCTCTCATCTAAAATTTCCGCAAGTTTAATTTTTTCACTCGTGTTACCTGCTTCGATATTTTCTTCAACTTTGTCTAACTCTTGACTCAATTGGTAAATAACAGGTTCTATTTTTGAATCTATCTGTCGAAGTAAAAATAAAATCAGTTGCTCAACAGAGCGTATATTGTTCTTTTTTTCTAACACATTCCGTAACTCAACAACCGATAGTAGCGGCTTGCGTCTAACTGAAATAATTCGTTCACCATCAGTCCATATTCTGATCGAAAGCATATTTTCCAATTCATCTCCCTTGTGAAAGTTAATACCACGAATAATTAGTAGAATTTGCTCTTCATCCATTTCAGAAAATCGAGGCCGAGTATCGTTGCGTAATAAAGAATCAATAATCATAGGCTCTATACCACTATTTTTTCTGAGCCACTTTTCACTATTGGAATCGTTAATATCCAAGTGGATCCACATAGAACCATCGCTTGGCTGCCATTGATTAACTTCTTTCCACCCCAAAGGTTCGGCTATTTGTTCATTGATATAGTAAGCACATACAAGCCCATTATCATGAGTTACTTTTTCAAAGCCTTGCTCTAACATCAATTATTTCTCCGATTCGTCGTTTTTTTTACTATGATCAGCATTAGCATTTTTAACATTATCAGTTCCCGTAATGACATGCACATCTCTTTGTGGAAAAGGAATAGTGATATTACTTTCTTTAAATTTCTTATCAATTTCGCAGTTTATATCACTTGTTACTGGAACAATTTTATATATATCCTGAATAAAAGCACGTAACTCAAAGTTTAATGAACTATCACCAAAACTAATAAATACCGGTAAAGGATCAGGCGTATGCACTTGCCCTCTTATCACTTCAGGATGAGCTAGAGCAATATCCAGTAATATTTGTTTTACCTTCTCAACATCACTTCCATAGGCGACACCAATGCATACTCTAACCCGACCTATCGCATCAGATAACATCAAATTAGTGACATGATTAGTCAATAAATCAGAATTAGGAATAAGTATATCG
>JAUIHB010000105.1 GCA_030432465.1 Gammaproteobacteria bacterium | reverse complement strand
GACCAGAGAAGGCTTGGACATGGGGCCCTTCCCGAGTCGACGCAGCGCAGAAAACGAAATATCTTGTTATTTACGCAGCATGCGTAAGTTATATAGAGCCAGTTAACTAAAAATATCAATACACAGACAATCAATACATTGATAGTTAGAATTACAAACCAAAATCATTAATTATCATTCAAAACCTATATATTGAAGAGACTCATCCATGAGTTTTTTGCGCAAACCAATCAAAAAAATTAATTGAGCTATATAAAACGAATTTTATATAAAAAATCGATATGAGTGATTTGCGTTATATTAGGGCGTGTTTATCTATCATTCTTTGAGATTGCCGAAGCCATTTTTTTTGTCCTGCAAGGCAAAAGATGTATCCTGTAGTCATTCTACAGGTTCAGCTTTTAACGCAGCAGGGCGAAAAAATGGTTCGGCCCTACGGGTTGTGGCTAAAATTTCGTCACTCTTCGTTACTTGTCGCTGATTTAGAGTGACTAAACCACGCTCCGCGCGCCTCGATTGGCAAAATTTTAATCGCAACAATCTCAAAGAATGATAGATAAACACGCCCTAGTATCTACAAATTATCCAGTGCCTGACGAATATCCTCAATCAAATCTTCAACATCTTCAATTCCAACTGATAAACGTACTAAATTGTCAGCAATACCAAGCTTTTTGCGTATTTCTTTAGGTACCGAAGCATGCGTCATAATTGCAGGATGATTCACTAAACTTTCTACACCACCTAAGCTTTCTGCTAAAGCAAACACCTTCATATTTTGCATAAATTGACTTGCTGCTTTTCCCCCGCCTTTAACCAAGATAGAAATCATACCGCCATAACCTTCCATCTGTTCATTAGCTAAATCAAACTGTGGATGATCGTGTAATCCAGGAAAATAAACGGCTTCAACTTTTGGATGTGCTGTTAACCATTGCGCAATGCGCATACCACTCTGATTGTGACGCTGCATTCGAATTGCCAAGGTTTTTAGACCACGTAACGCCAAATAGCTATCAAAAGGTCCAGCTATTCCCCCTGCAGAATTTTGTAAAAATGCCATTTGTTCCGCAAGTTCAGGATTATCCCCAACAACAGCAATACCACCAACCATGTCAGAATGTCCGTTGATATACTTAGTTGCCGAATGCATAACAATATCAAACCCAAAATTAATAGGTTTTTGGTTATAAGGTGTTGCAAAAGTATTATCAGCCACGGCGATTATGCCATGTTCTTTTGCAATTTCTGCAACAGCTCTCAAATCAACTAATTTCAACATTGGATTAGTAGGAGTTTCAACCCAGATCATTTTAGTATTGGGCTTTATTGCTGCTCTTAATTTATCTAAATCAGTTAAATCAACGAAATCAAACTCGATGCCTGCTGAGCGTTTTCTCACTTTATCAAACAACCTAAACGTTCCACCGTATAAATCATCCATTGCAATCACATGCTCACCGCTATCAACCAATTCTAAAATTGTTGCCGTGGCAGCCATACCTGACGCAAATGCAAAACCACGAGTGCCATTCTCTAAGCTGGCAACACAGCGTTCATAAGCAAAACGGGTTGGATTTTGAGATCGAGAATATTCAAACCCTTTATGTTCTCCAGGTGCAGACTGTACATAAGTGGATGTTTGATAAATAGGAGGCATCACAGCGCCAGTTGATGGATCGGGCGATTGACCACCATGGATCACTAAACTATCAAATTTGAGTTGTTTTTGTTCGCTCATTCTAATTCCCTACTTTAATTTTTAATTCGATATTATTTAATAAAATCTATTTTGAGTGATAAATATCACTCAGCTTTGTCAAGACGGTACCATTAAAAACTCATGCCAATCGAACCTTAAACAGTCACTAGCAATTAATCAATAAAACCTTGCTGTCTCATCCAGTCATCATTGTACAATTTTGACAAATATCGGTTACCTGTATCACAGATTAAAGTCACCACAATTTTTTCTTCTGTCTGTTCTCTGCAATAATTTAAGGCCGCTTGTAACAAGGTACCAGTAGAAGAACCAGCCATAATACCTTCTTTTAGCAGCAATTCTCGAGAGGCTAACATAGCTAGCTTATCAGAAATAGAATAAGCTTTATCAACTAGGCTCATATCGCAAATACTCGGTATAAAGTCTTCTCCAATCCCTTCAACCAACCATTTTTTCACTTCTGGGATCTCGCCAGTATTATGTAAGGGTGCCAAAATAGAGCCTTCTGGGTCAGCTAAAATAATCTCAACATCTTGATTTTGTTCTTTTAAATACTTACCAACGCCACTCAAAGTACCGCTAGAACCGACGCCACAAACAAAAGCATCAACTTTTCCTTCAGTTTGTTGCCAAATTTCTGGCCCGGTTGATAAATAATGCGCTTCAACATTTGCTGGATTTGAAAATTGGTTGATGTAATAAGCACCTTCTTCTTCAGCTAAACGAGCAGCAAGATCTTGATAGTATTCTGGATGGCCTTTATTGACATCAGAACGAGTACGAATGACCTCAGCTCCCATAGCACGCAGATTATATTCTTTTTCCATGCTCATCTTGTCTGGTAAAACGATCTTTAAAGGATAGCCTTTTTGCGCCGCGACTAACGCTAAACCTAGCCCTGTATTACCGGCAGTTGCTTCTACAATGGTCTGACCAGGTTTTAAGTCACCATTAATTTCCGCTTTTTCGATCATATTAAGTGCAATTCTATCTTTAATCGAGCCCGTTGGATTATTTAACTCCAACTTACCAAATAAGCGGCATTTCCCCGTATCCAAATGATTAATTTCAACCATTGCGGTATTACCAATCATCTGCAAAACATTCGAATAAGTTAATTTTGTTACATCAGTCACGCAAATAGCTCCATTTTTAGAATGTCATTTAGCAATTATTCATAATTTTACCACACCAAACACACTCCCCCCACTAACTCCCCTGAAACATCTGATAAAAATACTGATATTCGATAAATTATCAAAGGTTAAGCCTCAAATCAGCTATAGTTAGTAAGACACAGAATGACAAATGTTTAGTGACTTAATGAACTCAAGAATTCAATACAAAGACTTTCATTAACTCGATCAAACATATCTATAATTTAAGATATGTGATTTTGATAAAGCCATGTTTTCATGGTGCTAGAAGCTTTATGTCTGATAACAAAACTTTTCCACTCACTTTGTAGGAATTATTTGAATTAATAGTGAAAGCGCTAAGTAAAAAATTTTCTTTACAAATACAACTTTCAATTATGGCCTCTCTGATGATCTTAATCATCATAATACCTGTAGTTGTGCTTATTCATTTTAGAGTTAATACTGATCTTGCAGAAAAATCCAGTCAATTACTCCAATTAAAAAGCCAATTATTTGCTCAAAAGCTTTTACCTGTTATTCAATCAGCTGACGATAAGCTAGCCACCCAGCTACTTGACGCATTTGGTCAAGATAACTCGCTCAATAAAGGCGCTATTTTTCTCAAAGATAGTAGCTCTCTAGCATACTACAATTTACAGCCACGAACCCCCATTCCAGAGCTAACCCTAACTCGAAGTTTCACAAAAAAAAAATTCAGAAATCAGTATAGTAGAGCCCATTTTCCAACAACCCGTTTCAGGCAAACAACCAAAGCTAATTGGTTATTTATATTTAGAGTTTGATTTTTCCAATATTGAGTCTGCACAATTAAATAACCTATTGTATTTGCTTGGTATTCTTGCATTTGGTGTTCTGACAATAGTCATTGCTGCCAAGTATTTCAAAAAGTCACTAACCTATCCTATCCGGCGTATGGTGAGGCATATTCAAACTATTTACCGCACTCAAAATTTTGAAAGACGACTTCGCTCTAAAAGAGATGATGAAGTTGGTCGCTTAATTATGGAATTTAACCAAATGCTAGATACGGTTCAAGAAAGGGAAAATGAACTCACTTTACATGGTAAACAATTACAGCGACTTGTTGAGGTTCGTACTGAACAACTTTATCAAAAAGCACATTTCGACTCTCTGACTGGATTACCAAACCGATATTTACTTGTTGATCGCTTACATCAAGCCATATCCAAGTCAGCCAGAACCAACGAAGTACTAGCATTACTATTTTTAGATCTAGATCGCTTTAAAGTAATTAATGATAACCTAGGTCATCAGAATGGCGATTTGTTACTCAAAGAAGTCGCTAAACGTTTATCAAAAATAGCACGGGAAGGCGACACGGTAGCCAGATTGGGTGGAGATGAATTTGTTTTTTTACTTGAAAACCTGAATAACCCACAAGATGCATCTAAAACAGCCAGACGTATTATCGATAGCTTCAAAATTCCTTTTCATCTGCAAGACCATATTTTACATGTATCAACCAGCATAGGGATCAGTATTTACCCGGCTGATGGTAAAGATGACAAGATATTGCTAAAAAATGCCGACATTAGTATGTACCACGCTAAAGAAAAAGGTCCGGGACAATTTAGTTTTTATACCCATGATATGAACAAAAGCTCATTAGAACGACTAGCTATTGAAACTAACCTACGTTCAGCCATTGACAACAACGAGTTTTATTTACTCTATCAACCACAAATGCGTACTAAAGATAACCAATACAAAAATGTTGAAGCTCTTTTACGTTGGAAAAATCCACAGATAGGCGATATATCACCTGGCGTATTTATTCCTATTGCTGAAGAAACCGCCATTATCAATCAGATAGATTTATGGGTGATTACTCAAGCTTGTAAACAAATTAAAACCTGGAAAGAGCAAGGTTTAAAAGATATTACTGTTGCTGTCAACATTTCTGCGGGTCAATTAATCAGTGATACTTTACTTGAACATTTAAAACGCCAACTGATGATTTATCAAATCAATCCTGCGCAGCTAGAAATAGAAATTACTGAAGCGGTATTTGTTGAGCATTCTGCGCGAACAATAAAAACATTGGAGTCTATCAAAAAACTCGGAGCCAGAATTGCAATTGATGATTTTGGAACAGGTTATTCATCACTACAATATATTCAAAACTTTCCTGCTGACACTCTTAAACTCGATGGCATGTTTATTCGTAATTTAATGGAAAGTAAAGCAAGTCAAGGAATTGTACGCTCAACGATTATTTTAGCACACAGTCTAGGTTTAGAATTAGTAGCTGAAGGAGTAGAAACTCAAGAACAACTGGATTACCTTACTCACCATCAATGTGATCTCATTCAAGGATTCTTACTTTCCAAACCAATCAAACCGGAAGAAATTATCGTATTCACTCAATAAAAAAACCACTTTTCAAAAGAAAAAGTGGCTTTTTCATTACATTGCTTTTTCTGGTTAAAACATTAATGAAAATATTTTAAATCCCCAAATATTCCATAATTTCCCTTGCCGCTTGACGTCCTTCTGCAATGGCTGTGACAACTAAATCAGCACCTCTTACCATATCACCTCCAGCATAAACGCCTTTAGCTGATGTCTGCTGAGAATACTGAACATCAGGATCATTGCTCGGTTGAGTTTCAATTAAACCATTCTGTTTTTGAGAAACACCAAGGTTATCAAACCAAGGAGCAGGACTTGCACTAAAACCAAAAGCTAAGATAACAACATCAGCTTCTAGCAACTCCTGTTTATCTTGATTGATATGAAACTGTTTTCTTCCACCACCGTCATTATCACGCAACTCAGTTTCAGCAACTAACACGCCTTTAACTTCACTATTTTCATTTTCAATACTCAAAGGTTGACGATTAAAAATAAAGTTAACGCCCTCCTCAATAGCATTCTTAATTTCTTGTGGAGATCCCGGCATTGAATCTTTGTCTCGACGATAAACACAAGCAACGGACTTTGCCTGTTGACGAATTGATGAACGCACACAGTCCATTGCTGTATCTCCCCCTCCCAATACAACCACGCGTTTATCTTTTAAATCGTAAAATGGGTAATCTGCCATTTGATAATTCTCTAATTGATTAATATTTCCAATTAAAAAATCCAACGCTTTAACAACCCCATTGGCTAATTGTCCCGGTAAATTTCCATCGACACTGGTATAGCACCCCATACCTAAAAATAATGCGTCATATTTTTGTTGTAATTCTTCAATGGTGACATGTTTACCAATTTCAGTATTAAGACGGAATTCCACTCCCAAATCCTGTAAAAACTCTCGACGTTTTTGAATAATATCCTTTTCTAGTTTAAAGCCAGGAATACCAAAAGTGAGAAGCCCACCGATTTCAGGATACTTATCAAAAACAATAGGTTTGACACCATTTCGAGCAAGCAGCTCTGCACAACCTAAACCAGCAGGACCAGCACCAACTATAGCTACCGTTTTGTCAGTTTTAACCACGTGAGTCAAATCAGGTCGCCAACCATTCTTAATTGCTCTGTCTGATACTGTTTTTTCAATCTCACCAATAGTTACAGCACCAAAGCCGGTATTCAATGTACAAGCTTGTTCACATAACCTATCTTGTGGACAAACTCGACCACAAATTTCCGGTAGTGGGTTTGTTTCATGCATCAACTGAGCAGCTTGTTCGAATTTATCTTTCCTAACTAACTCTAACCAATTAGGGATATAGTTATGTAGCGGACACTTCCATTCACAGTAGGGGTTACCACAATCTAAGCAACGAGCAGCTTGATTTGAAAGTTCAGATTCCTCTTTAGGTTGATAGATTTCACGAAAATCAATCGTTCTCTCTGCAACATTTCGCTTAGCATGAACACTTCGCTCTTCTTTTAAAAATGTCAACGGATCAAATTTTTTTACTTGCTGGCTCATTTGACAACCCTCAAAATAGTGACATCGTTAGCTTTATTTTTAATACTCTTATCACCTAAAAATAAATCTTCACTTGTAGGAGTTTCACTAACTACCTGTCCACTCGCTTTGGGTACCACCACCATAAAGAAGTCTAAATAATGGGTTATATTACTGAGTATTTTTTTCGCTAAAGGACTCTGAGTATTTTCAATATGTTGTTCTAACAAAGTCATTAATTGCGGTTGATAAATATCACATTCTGGTTCAGCCAAAGCCATAACTTCAACATGTTCAAAATTTGTTTGCTTTTTCAAAATTTCACGCAAATCTAAAACAATTGCAATACCTCCAGTCATACCAGCAGCAAAATTTTCACCCACGGGACCCAATATAACAACCGTACCACCAGTCATATATTCACAGCCATGATCGCCAACTCCCTCAACGACCGCATTAGCGCCAGAGTTTCTTACCGCAAAGCGTTCTCCAGTTTGTCCCGCAGCAAATAAAGCTCCCCCACTGGCACCATATAAACAAGTATTACCTACAATTGCGCCGCGACTAGCAACAAATTGTACATTGGGTGGCGGGAATACACTTATACTTCCACCTGACATCCCTTTGCCGACATAATCATTAGCATCACCGGTAATTTTCAAGTGGGTACCTTGAGTATTCCAAACACCAAAACTCTGTCCAGCAACCCCAGTAAAATTAATTTCAACATCAACATTATGAATGTTATTTTTTGCGATATAACCAGCTAAAGATGCGCCAACTGAACGGTCATAATTTTTTATGCAGTAATCAAATGAAAGTTTTTCCCCAGGTGTAAACTGGCTCTTAAAATCATTAATAATTTTTTGGTTCAATTCACCTTTATCAAATGGTGCATTACGAATATTTTCATAATGAGCTACGCCTTTATCTGGACGCTTTGCCGAATCTAGAATAACTTGCAAGTTTAAGTGGCTTTGTTTAACTGTTTCGCCTTTTAAAATAGTTAGTAAGTCGGTACGACCAATAAGTTTATCCAATGATTCAACTCCGAGCTTTGCAAGCCACATTTGAGTTTCTGCAGCAATAAACTCAAAGTAATTAATAACTCTTTCAGGCAAACCATTGAAATGTTTTTCTCTCAACGTTGTGTTTTGAGTAGCGACACCTGTTGCGCAATTATTCAGATGACAAATCCGTAAAAACTTACACCCTAGAGCAACCATAGGGCCTGTTCCAAAACCGAAGCTATCAGCACCTAAAATAGCCCCTTTAATAACATCTAATCCCGTTTTTAAACCACCATCAACTTGTAAGCAAATACGATCTCTTAAACCGTTTTCTAATAAAGCTTGATGAGCTTCACTAAGACCTAACTCCCACGGTGTTCCAGCATATTTAACGGAAGTTAATGGGCTTGCACCAGTACCTCCATCATGGCCCGCAATCGTAATCATATCAGCATAAGCTTTTGCGACACCCGCAGCAATTGTTCCAACTCCTGGGCCTGATACCAGTTTGACAGAAATCAATGCATCAGGATTGACTTGTTTTAAATCAAAAATTAGCTGTGCAATATCTTCAATAGAATAAATATCATGATGTGGTGGAGGAGAAATTAAAGTCACCCCTGGCGTCGCATTACGCAATTTAGCAATTTCGGCAGTAACTTTTGCACCAGGTAATTGTCCACCTTCACCTGGTTTTGCTCCTTGAGCAATTTTAATTTGTAAAACTTCAGCGTTAACTAAATATTTAGCACTTACACCAAAACGTCCAGACGCAACTTGTTTAATTTTTGAATTTTTCTCGGTTCCAAAACGAGCATGATCTTCACCTCCTTCACCGCTATTCGAACGTCCTCCTATTCGATTCATAGCTATCGCTAAAGACTCATGAGCTTCAGGACTTAACGCACCAATAGACATACCTGCCGAATCAAACCGCCGCATGATAAGGCTTGTATTTTCGACGCTTTCTTGAGCAAGAGGTTCGTCAGCTAGTTTTAATTGAAACAAATCACGTA
This sequence comes from Gammaproteobacteria bacterium, assembly GCA_030432465.1. Classification (GTDB taxonomy): domain Bacteria; phylum Pseudomonadota; class Gammaproteobacteria; order Enterobacterales; family Kangiellaceae; genus Aliikangiella. The sequence continues at coordinate 2,424 of JAUIHB010000105.1, read as the reverse complement.
ACGTTGCAACAGGACGATTGTTAACTTTTTCCGCATAAACTTGATAATCAGAATATAATCCTGTTTTAACTGCTGTTTGTAAATAGTGGACAACATCGGGGTTATAACAATGATACTCTCCTCCATGAACATATTTTAACTGTCCCGCTCGACTCGTTGTTTCTCTGTTACTCCATGCACGACGAACATTCAGCATATCATCGCGTTGTATATCATCAAATGTAGCCCCACCAATTCGCGAAGACATACCAGGGAAACATAATTCGATAATTTTTTTATCTAAACCGACGGCTTCAAATAGTTGCGCACCACGATAACTGGCTACGGTTGATATTCCCATCTTTGACATGATTTTCAACAGGCCTTTATTTATTCCAACAAAATAATTTCGGCGTGCAGAAATCAAATCAAAATCTAACATTGACTCTTGTGACATTTTATTCAACATTTGCAATGCCAAATAAGGATATATAGCCGTTGCCCCAACTCCAATTAAAACTGCAAAATGATGGGGATCTCGGGTTGTCGCAGTTTCTACAATAATATTGGTATCACAACGTAATCCCTTTTCAATTAAGCGGTTATGTATCGCTCCAGTCGCTAATGCGGCATGCACTGCTAACTTACCTGTTGAAATATTGCGATCACTTAATCTCAATATAACACAACCAGATTCAACCAGTTTTACAGCTTGCCGACATAAATCTTCAATAACATTTTCCAAAGCTAAGGTTTCATCATAAAGTAATGAGATTGTTTCTTGTTTATAATGCTTTTGATCCAGCTCACTTAACTGTTTCAATTTGGCATAATTTAGAATTGGTTTACCTATGATTGCACGTGAAGCATGACCATTAGTTTCCTGAAAAACATTATGCTCACGACCAAAACAAGTCTCCAAAGACATCACCGATTTTTCTCTTAATGGATCAATTGGCGGATTAGTTACTTGAGCAAACTGTTGACGAAAATAGTCAAATAAACTGCGAGACTTATGAGACAATATTGCAATAGGGGCATCATCTCCCATTGAACCAGTAGCTTCCTGACTCTGGTTTGCCATCACTTGAATAATTTGCTCTTTTTCTTCAATTGTAACGCCAAAAAACTTTTCGAAACGAGGCAAGTTTTTTAAGTTCTCATCGATATATTTTTGGGCGCCTTGTTTTTCCAGCCAAGTATCGCTGCGTAAACGAATAGTATTTTCACGTAACCACTCCAAATAAGGATGACGACTCTTTAACATTTCATCAATCGTATTAGTTCGCCATATCTGTCCGGTAGAAATGTCTGCGGCAAGCATTTCTCCTGGACCGACTCTGTCTTTTTCGATCACATCTTCTTCATTGTAATCCCAAACTCCGACTTCTGACGCAACGGTTAGAATGCGATCTTTCGTAATAACATAGCGTGCGGGACGCAAACCATTTCTATCGACAGTACAAGCAATTTGCTCTCCATTTGACATAACAATTCCAGCAGGGCCATCCCACGGCTCTGTATGCATCGAGTTAAATTCATAAAATGCTTTTAAATCAGGATCCATATTAGAGCGGTTAGCCCAAGCAGGAGGAACCAGTAATCGCAATGCTCTAAAAACATCCATGCCACCAGCAAGTAAAACTTCCAACATATTATCCAGTGATGATGAGTCAGAACCAGACTGATTTACTAGCTGTTTTAAATTACCTAGATCCGGTAATAAGGGAGTATATAATTTTTTCTGTCTTGCATGTGCCCATTTTCGATTAGCCGAAATCGTATTAATTTCACCATTGTGCGCCAGAAAACGAAAAGGTTGTGCAAACTTCCACAGTGGGGCCGTATTGGTTGAAAATCGCTGATGAAAAAGGCAAATTGCACTTTTTAATTTTTTATCCGCCAAGTCAGTATAAAACTTTGCTAAGTTTTTGGGTAATACTAACCCCTTATAAACAATCATTAGATTAGAAAGCGATGCCACATAATATTGTTCATCATTAATTCGTTCAGCTGCTCTTCGACGTGCCATAAACAAACGCCGCTCTAAATCGTATTTTCCCCAACCGGGTGGTGCTGAAACAAAAATTTGCTCAATCAATGGCAAAGTTTTCTGCGCATTATCACCGCAATATTTTTGGTTTGTCGGTACTTCACGCCAACCACAGACAGACAAAGTTTCTTTACTTAATTCTTCTTCTAAAATTGATTTTGATAATTGTTTTTTTTCTTCGTCAGGATTTAAAAACACTTGTCCAACAGCAAAAAATTTACCTAAAGAAAAGCCTAAGTCTTCACCGACAGAACGAAAAAAACTTTCATCTAATTGAATCGAAATACCACAACCATCTCCCGTTTTTCCATCAGAATGTACCGCACCACGATGGGTCATGCGAGAAAGCGCGGTAATCGCCGTTGATACAGGCCAATGACTTTGCTTTCCAT
>JAUIHB010000104.1 GCA_030432465.1 Gammaproteobacteria bacterium | reverse complement strand
CATCACCTGTCCTTGGATGACTGAAACATGTTATTAGACTGAATATTCTACGCTTAATGTTTAGTGTTCTATAGCGGATAAGCCCGATGTTTGTTGTAAGATATCCGCTATTTTTAATGTGGGTTAGTTAAAAACTGTCGAGAAAGTAACCAATATTGAACAATATACGCAAAGTTAAGTGGGAATGCTCTGTATTGTGGTTGCCCGTGTGGAGAATAAAAGGGTTGCTAGTTGTGGTTTTGGGGGGACTCTCTAAAAATACGGTAAACGGGCTCTTAGGAAAAAAATTGAATATATCATTTCTGCTTTCAAACAGGCTAAACCGTTAGGCATAGTTCACATATTTAAAAGGATAAGAAAACACATATAGAACAACCTTTAATATTGTGAACGAATTGACAAGGATAAATAATGAGTAAGGAACCATTAGTAGATGTCTATGAAGTTCAACCACATGAACTGATGAGGGGATTGGTCGAGGTTATTCGGGAAACCCAGAAAAATATTGGTTATTTTGAAATGAAAGAAGTAACCAGAGATCATTTGGATAAAAATGCTAAGAAAATAACTGAAAAAAAGCCAAGAATCTATCTGGAGTTGAAATTGCTGCCTTGGCTGCAAAACTGTACATAAAATTTATAATGAGAGGTACAGTCCAAGCACTTCAGGCATTGGCAACTTATCAGGCTGAAGCTAAAGGGATGAGTAAGCAGCAATTTTTAAGAGAAGAACATAATGCTAAAAAATTGTCTCGGCACATAAAAGCAACGGGAATTTCTCGTCCTTTCAATGTTGCCGCACATGCTATAGTAAGTGGCACCCACCCTGAAGCTAGAGCCGCTAGAAAAATACTTGCTAAGTTCAAGGTTAGAATTGATGATTCTGATAATGGTGTATATCTCCCACGAGATTCACGTTTCATTCCTCATGAACAAACTATATAAAAAACTACTTTTTGGGTTTTAGCTCGACAATTTTTCCATTAGAGGCTTTTACAAAAATGCTAGATTTTCGTAATATATCCACATCAAGCGCGCTTTTTTCACGTACATATTCTTCAAAAGATTGTCCTTCGGCTTCTTTACGCCAAATTTCTTCTCTCTCTAGTTCTCTACGTTTATTGATTTCATCAATATTCATTATTTCAATCTCGCTTGTCTCTTCCTCTCTATCTTAGCTAATTTGGTCGACAAATGTCCACTCTCAAAGCTTGGAGGATAGCTTTTATGATTTCTAGGTATTACATCCAAGATGTTTATATCATATTGAGTATAAAGCCTGATCCCATCAGGTTGGCCTGCCATATAAAGTACATCACTGATTTCCTTGCTGGCAAACCGGTAACCACCTGAAATAAGAAGTGAGTCGATATAATGATTCGCAATTCTAATACTAGCCTTTAATTGATTCATACTGTGGGTATTTGTTCAGCGTAACAATATAACATTAGATATTCTAGATTTTAGCATTCCAATAGGATTTAGAAGTTTAATAGTTGTTCCTGCAAAATGAAGTTCGGCTGCATATTTTTGTACTTCAAAACTATTTAAACCAGAAACCGATGCTAAAACATCAATTGTCAGGCTTTGACTATGTGTATTGCGAACATGAAGGACTCCTACTTCAGGTGTCATATCATCCATAGTTGGAATGTTGGCACGTACTTTCAATAAGTTTTCTAGTTGTCTGACCGTTGTTTTAGTTCCTAGTATATCAACATCTTCGGTAGCGACTCGCAATCCTTTGTGACCTTGGTTTTCATAATAAATAGCCCAAACCATTAAGCACTGTCCTCCAACTAAAATCGTTGAACCATTTTGTGCTTGATTAAATATTTTTAATATTACATCTGTTGTAGTAAGGCTAGACATTGATTAAATCCATTTTTCTATTTTAATTAAAAGATTAGAATGTTGCGGTATTCTATACAGTTTGTGCGTTTTCATTCTTATTTCATTACAAGTAACAAGCTTCTAGCGTTTTGTCTGTCGCGAATGCTAGTTCAGTAAAAAAACGTGAACATTTAACTAGCTCGTCTCTTTTTATAATATGGGGCTTTGTCATATCTGTCTGAGCTCTATGTACAGCTTCCCCCCTTTTTTTGATCCATCTATTGAGAACTGCACAGACATTTTCTGGTTTTTGATAATTGCTCCATACCCAGCCTTTTGTAACATCTATACCAAAAAAATCATCAAATAGTTGTTTAGTCTTTTTAGAGTCAGGTGTATGAAATATTTTCATGCGGAGATTAAATTGATTCTCTATAAAAGTATTAACTTGAGAACCTCTCAAGATTTCAAATTTGCGCTCAAATAATGATTTTGCTATATCTTCCACGTAGGTTTCCCATGCTGTTAAGATCATAATTAACGTTGCGCGCTTTAGCACTTCTGGAGCACTTTTAGGATCTGAAGAGTTTAGTAGGTCATAGCATTTCAAGAGTTCTTGAGCATCATTAATAGCGATGTCAAAATTTCTCAGTGATTCCGACATTGTGCAATTTCCTTATTATTTCTGACAAAAGGTACCAGTTAATACGTGCTAGATTTTCAAGTTTCTAAGAAGAGTCAGCTACAAGCCATTCGAATTTTATATGCAGACAAACTTATAATAAATAGATAACTAAAGTTTACTGTATTACAAACTTTAGTTATCAAGATTTTATCTCTCTATAGTATCAAGGAGACTTCCATAGGCTCAAAAAATAAAGATCATTTTTCTTTACATTAATTATTTTATGCATTCGGGCATTTTACCCAGTGGCACTTGCAAGGAAATTTATAGAGTTCAATATTAAACTTTCCTGTACGCGCTATATTTTGTTCGCTCGATGCATGTTCTCTAACTACCTTTACTATAACGCTGGGGATAAATTTATTGAAACTTACTTCATATAACCCTTCACTGGACGTAGTTCTCCAGATAGCGCAAGTTCTCCCATAAATTCATATTGGTCTATGGTATTAACTTGAATTTGTTGTGATGCAAGTAAAATACCGAGGGCAATAGGTAAGTCATAACGGCCACCATCTTTTGGCAAGTCGGCGGGAGCTAAATTAATGGTAATGCGACGAGCAGGAAACTCGAAATTAGCGTTGATTAATGCGCTACGAACTCTATCCTTACTCTCTTTAACTGCGGCTTCAGGGAGACCGACTATATTTAGACTCGGCAAGCCGTTAGACAAATGTGTCTCCACGGTAACCAAAGGCGCTTCTATACCGACGCCAGCACGAGTATAAATTATGGATAATGACATCACCTGTCCTTGGATGACTGAAACATGTTATTAGACTGGATATTCTACGCTTAATGTTTAGTGTTCTATAGCGGATAAGCCCGATGTTTGTTGTAAGATATCCGCTATTTTTAATGTGGGTTAGTTCAAGTTGGTTGTAAAATAGACAATTTCTTTAACATATACATCATTAGTAGGGAATTTCCATGACTATAATCTTCTTAATTGAGATTTGAGTTGTTATACTCGTCTGATTAAGTATGAAATTGATTATCTATCATGAGTTTAACTAAATCAGAGCTTTCTCAGCTCAACCGTAATGGAGAGCGTATAAAGTCGAATGTACGCAGTATACTTCAATTAGTTCCTAATCAATCACGAACAATCACTGGTTTGACGAACTGGTCAGGTGTTAATAAGTCCACTTGCCAGCGTTTTATTCATGCATTGACCAAAAGTGCCAGTGGGTTAGATGTTTTGTTGATGCTGCCTGGTATAAAAGGATTGCATCAATTGGCTGACTCTCTGAATCAATTACTCGATGATGAACAGTTAAATGAATACTTTTCCCAACTTATAGAATTATACAAAGATAACGTGCATGAGCATGCGCGCAGTCATTCACAGTTGAAAACCATGATTACTTCTGCCATTCAGGCGCAACAGACCTCGCCAGAAGAAGCAAATTTTGAAATCAGGAAACAGCTATATCAAGCGAATAGTGAATTAGTGGGAGAATCAATAGAAAGCTCCATTGGGATACAATTTTTACAGGTTAACAAACAAGATACTGATTTTTTATCGGAGTTTATTGTAACTAATAGAAATCAGGTTGTGCTAAAAAATAGTGCGCGTCCATTGATACAGACTTTTGTTGGTAATGAAGGGCAAGCGGCTGTACTTAGCAAACCTAAGGCTTTGTTAAGTACTGGATTTGATGAGTTTGATACTCAGCACGAAAGTACCTACTTATTGCAGGATTACTCTCATCCTAGGTTTTCCGAGTGTTTTAAAGGGGTTGGTAAATTACAGAACTCATTAATTTATGATCACACATCAATTAATCTGGAAAATAAGCTTTTTAATGCAACGCTTGGATACTTTAATCCCAATGCTCAGCATAACCCATTAACTACAGATGCTTATGTTAATACCCATGGGGCTTTCTGTCGTTCACCAACTAAACGTAATCTGATTATTTCTCTCATTGAAAAGCGTTTAGCTTTGCACAGTATACCTAAAGCAGGTTGCTACCAAACGAGTGTTAAAATTCAGGAAACTAGTCATCATTCTGATGAGATCTGGAATGATCGTTTAACTGGAACGCCAGAAATTACCTTATTTAATCCCGCTTCGTCTTATTTTGAGAAAACCTTAGGCTTAGATCATGTGGGCACCTTAATTGAGCAATGTGCTGAGATGTTGCAAGTTGATTTGGTGGATTATTTAGGATACTACATCGATATTGATTACCCTATTTGGTTAACGACCTACCGTATTTATTTTGACTTTGAATAGTCACAGCTTTCCTTCGACTTTCCTAACTAAGCGGTGTTTTGATTCCGCTTTAGCTATTTAATATCATTCAAACTAAAAAAATAATTTTTTATTCTAAATGATGTTTACTTATCTCAAATTTGAGAAATATTGGTATTAATTGGAACTTCAACTATATATTAGAAGGAGTCAAAAATATCTCATTTTGAAATAGAGCGTTTATGAAGGAGAAAGAGCATAGCGTCAGGCAAGTATTTGTCAGCAGAACCTTAAAATGTACTGCGGGTATCTTTTTGAATTTTTGTTTTTTACTGATACTGAGTTTATATTTTTCCTCTTTGATAAAAGCCAGTTCACTGCGGTTTGAACGCTTAGGCGTTGCGCAAGGACTTCCTCAAAACAGTATCACTACAATATTTAAGAGTTCTGACGGTCGCCTTTGGGTTGGTACCCAAAACGGGCTTAGTTGGTATGATGGCTATCAATTTCAAACTTTTGAATCCAACGCAAATAACCCTTTTAGTATTTCTGATAACTACATTTGGTCAATCGCTGAAGATAAGCAGGGTTTTTTGTGGATTGGTACTCGTAATGGTGGATTAAATCGTTTCGATCCCAGCACCAACCATTTCAAAGCTTATCAGTATAATCCCACGGATCCACTTTCCATTGGCTCAAATAATGTGACAGATATTTTAATCGACTCTCGTGATCGAATGTGGGTTGCAACCGGTGGGGCTGGATTACACCGATTTGACAGAAAAAATGAATCATTTATTTCATACATCCATAATCCGTTAGATTCACAGAGCATTGCGGGAGATTTTGTAAAAACTCTCACTGAAGGAAAAAATGGTAGTTTATGGATCGGTTTAAGCACTGCGCCAATATTAACTACAGAAGGAAATGGATTAGATTGGTTTGATCCAGTTACTGAAGAATTTAAGCATTTTTCTGCTGATGGCGATTCCGAAAATCGTTTAACCTCTAATGAAGTTAGCGCTTTATATTATGAAAATGAAGATTCTTTATGGGTTGGTACTTATCTAGGCGGGCTTAACCATTTAAACCCTAATACAGGTGAAGTTACGCACTTTAGAACATATGAACCTGTTATTTCTGGTTTTTCTTTGGACAGAGTCACTGCTATATCTCCTGCTGACAAGGAAGGTATTTGGGTGGGATATGTCAATGGAGGTTTGGCATATTTTAATAAGCACAGCAAAAAATTTAGTTTGCATATGAGTGAGCCATCAGAGCAAACCAGTTTAAGCAATAAAGATGTTGTATCCCTACTACAAACCGAGAATAACCTATGGGTTGGAACCTGGTGGGCAGGACTGAATAAATTAATATTAAACTCAAGAAATTTTCACTGGGTAAAACATGATTATGCACAAAAGGTAACTTTGCCTAATGCTCCAATTCGCTCTTTTGCGGAAGATTCCACAGGAAATATTTGGTTGGCTGCTAGAAATGAAGGGTTGATTTGCTGGAACATACAGAAAAATAAATTTCAGCAGTATTTAACATTACCAAATACCACTGAGGATTGGAGTCAACATCTAATCTCATCGGTAATGATTGATAGTAAACAGAATATTTGGGTTGGCACTAGTCGAAATGGTTTGTACAAACTTAATAAAAATTTAACCAGCTATCAACATTATACAAAAGGACTCGCTATAGATAACCAACTCGTTGACAATAATGTTAATGCAATTATTGAATATCCTGAAGGTGTTATTTGGGTCGCATCGCGCGGTGGCGGAATTTCTAAATTGACCTTATCTAATAATTTGGCCTCACACTATACCCAGCAGGACACCAAGGGTTATCAAATTACTTCAAATACCATTTCATCTAACTCTGTATTTAAGGATAGCAAAGGTTATTTATGGTTTGGTACCGAGGGCGCAGGCGTGATGCGTTTAGATGTTTATACGAATCAAATAATAAAATTTTCAAAACAATCGAAAATACACCCTATTAGTCATAATGTTGTTTCAGCAATTAGTGAAGATCTCAACGGAAATATTTGGTTAGCAACTTATGGTGGCGGTTTAAATAAATTATCAGCTGAAGGAAACGACTGGAAAACTGAAAGTTTTGATATAGAAAATAGTGCATTACCTAGTAATGCCATTGATGGATTGGTCATTGATAATGATGGCATATTTTGGATTTCAATGGTTGGCCATTTGTCTCGACTTAACCCTAAGAATAATATTTTTCGAAATTATAATCGTTATGAAGGGGCTTTGCCCGGCGAGTATTTTTCAGGTTCCAGCTTTAAAAATAGTCAAGGTAGTATTTTCTTTGGTGGCAATAGTGGGATGGTTCATTTTTCTCCTGAAAAGGTCAGGAAAATAGATAAAGCACCTCAGATAATGTTAACAAATTTCTCGCTTTTTAATCAGGTTGTTGATATTCAAAATGATAAACATGACATACTAAATAAAGTTATTTCAAAAATGCCAGAAATTGTACTTAACCATCAACAGAATGTTTTCTCTTTTTCTTTTACTACTCTGGATTATTTAGAACCTGAAAAGAATCAATATGCTTATCAGATGATAGGGTTCAATACGGATTGGATTTATACCGATGCCAATAATCGACAAGCAACTTATACAAATTTAGATGCGGGTGATTATATTTTTAAAGTGATAGCCAGTGATAGGAACGGTCACTGGAATCGTTTAGGAAGAACCATGCCGGTAAAAATTCTTCCCGCACCTTGGGAAACTTGGTGGGCCTATTTACTTTATGTTTTAACCATTATCAGCGTTATTTCAATCATTATCTACCAAAAATATTGTTACTCAATAGCACAAGAAAAAAGACGGGTTGCTGAAAAATCGAATGAAGCAAAATCTAATTTTCTTGCTGTAATGAGTCATGAAATAAGAAATCCAATAAATGGTGTGGTTGGATCAGTAGGGCTATTGAGCGAATGCGATTTAAATGAAGAACAATCTATTTATGCCAATACAATAAAAACGAGTGGTGAAAGTTTACTCTATATTGTTAACGATATTTTAGATTTGTCTAAAATTGAAGCCGGTGATTTAACCTTGGAAAATCACTGTTTTAATTTAAGGCATTGTCTAGAGAATGCACTGGATATTTTTAGTCGCGAAATTGATGAGAAAAAAATAGAGCTTATATTTATTGCTGAAAACAAAGTCCCTTTGGAAGTTGTTTCTGACTCAACAAGGTTAAGGCAAATTATTGTTAATTTAGTAGGTAATGCGATTAAATTTACTGAAAATGGTTTTGTGATGTTGAGACTGTCTTTAATTCAGAGTGATGAAGAACGAATTCATTTTTCGGTTAAAGATTCTGGGGTCGGTATTTCTGAGGCGCAACAAAAATATATTTTTGATGCTTTTAGACAAGCTGATAGTTCAATCCCCAGAAAATTTGGCGGTACAGGCTTAGGCTTAACTATTAGTCAAAAACTGATTTCAATACTTGGTGGTAATATAAAGGTCAACAGTATCGTAGGTAAAGGAACTGAATTTAACTTTTCTTTAGCTATGAAGCCTGCTCATAATACAAAGTCAATTAATTCTATCTCTGATATCTCACCATTAGCGGATAAAACAATTGTTTTTGTAGAGTGTGATTTTCAGATACGACAAGTGATTTTTAATCTAAATGAAACTTTACAATCAAAGCTAAAGTTTTTTGATAATATCCCTGAGCTGATGGATTACTTAAGCAATCATCCGGATCCCGACCTTATTGTTAAAAACCACGTTGATGATTTTACTTCAGAAGATTTGATTTTACAGCTTACTCAATCAGAACGGACATCAGTTAAAACGTTATTGTTAATATCACCTAAAGCTCTACATTCGAATAGAAAAAAATGGCATTCACTTTACCATGAAGAAGTTATCAAGCCATTAAAAATTAGAATGATGGCAAAAAGTATTAGCCGTTTAATTGGATTGCAAAAGAGTGTGGCTGAGTTGTGCTTGTCTTCGTCTGATTTCACTCAAAATTTTAGTCAAAAATATCCTTTAAATATATTGCTTGCTGAGGATAATGCGGTTAATCAAAAAGTTTTATTACATACATTTAGAAAGCTAGGATATAACCCTGATATAGTATCAGATGGCAGTGAAGTTCTTGAGGCTATTAAACTGAAAGAGTATAATTTGTTGCTTACTGATATACAAATGCCTAATCTTAATGGCATTGAAGCATCAAAAAAAATACGGCACTTATATCCTGATAATCAAATAATGATTGTTCTTTGTTCTGCGGAAAATGTTAAAAAATATCAAATATGGATTGATGGAAATATTATTCAAGGGATCTTGTTAAAACCCATTGAACTGACCGAGCTTAAAAGATGTTTAGCTAAGTCTTATGAGGGGTTGGTAAAGCGTCAACGAAAATAATAACCTTTACTGGAATGATGAGTACAACGGATCCTTTCATTATGTTTTGTCATTTTGTTTGGCTATATTGGTAATTAACTATGTTAATATAATGCTTTATTCAAAGTTGAGTCAACTAAACTATTAAACCATAGTGGAGAGTATATTGTTAGCTGAAAAAAATATCACTTGTCCTTATTGTTGGCAATCAATTGAGGTTCTTATTGATTGTTCTGTTAATGAACAGGAATACACTGAAGATTGTCAGGTATGTTGTCGGCCAATTATTTTTACGGTTTCTGTGAACGAACAACAACAACCAGATGTTCAAGTACGTTCAGAAGAAGAGTAATTATTTTATTTTTAAAGCCTGTGATAATAAGTCTTTAAAAAAAGTATCACCTTTATAATGTGCTAATTGAATATTACGCTCGGGAATTTTATCAGCATTGGGATAACTTTCTATAGCATTTTCAACCGCTGATTCACGTAAGATATGAACAACAGGATAAGGGGAGCGGTTGGTGTAGTTAGAAGGATCATCTTGCTTTACATCTTCAAAACAATAGTCAGGATGAAAACTGGCAAGTTGATAAACGCCTTCATAATTTTGTTGATATAAGAGTTCGTCTGCAATCCTCAAAAAGTCTAAATAATCAAAAAAGCTTTCTAAACCTCGTGGATAAATAACCAGTGCAGTTGTGAGCTCATTATTAGTGTCCAAACGCTGTAATTCATTAATCAATGAATGTAGTTGTTCAGTTTGGTTAGTTTCATCGACAACTTCATAGTGTATATTGGCGTTATCAAATTCACGTTTTGCAAAAGGGCAAAAATTATTACCAATAACGGTGTGCTTTAACCAATACTGGGTGCTTTTGATAATCGATTCTTCATCCATATTATTACTATGCTCTAAATTGATTAGACTTTATGAGCAGGAGTTAGATGTTCTGGCTTTAGCTGCATAGGGATATGTTTAGGATGAGACTCTATCCGCTTCATCCAGTCAGTAATCGCGGGATAATGTGAAAGACTAAACCCTCCTTCTTCTGCGACATGCGTGTAAGCATATAAAGAAATATCTGCAATGGTATAAACCTTACCTACTAAGTAGGGTGTTTGGCTCAACTGTTTTTCCATAATTGATAATGCTTTATGTCCACCAGGTTGTTTTGATTCATATTCTGATTTTCTTTCAACAGGTAGCCCTTGATATTTATTAATAAAACGAGCAACCGCAATAAAAGGTTCATGACTATATTGCTCAAAAAATTGCCATTCAAGGACTTTGCTTCTTAAAAAATTGTCTTGAGGCAAAAATTCGCTGCCATCGGCAAGAAAGTTGAGTATTGCATTAGATTCACACAAGATCTCTCCATTAGAAAGCTTTAAAATGGGGATCTTGGCATTGGGGTTCATTTTGCGAAACTCATTATTAGAAGCTTCACCTTGCATAATATCAACGTTAATCCATTGATGTGGTTGATCTAATAAATTGAGCAATAGATAGATTTTATAGCAATTGCCCGAAATAATATCGCCATATAAAGTATGCATTATGATCTACCACTGTATTGGAGTTAGTCAGATTTTAAAGTAACAAACTAAGAACGCAATCATTATTTTATTTTTGAATTCTAATAAAAGAAATTTATGACACATTATTGCTATTGAGTCTTACAGATTTAGGTTACTAGTGGATTTTACGATGACAGTCTTCGGGTTGTTAATAATACCCATAATTAAATAATGGATTAAGGCTAGGCCGATTTTTGTTTTGAGTTCTCAACTATTGCTTCTTGAGTTGTCGTTTTGTTTGAAACCGTTAAATCTATTTTTGTGTCATGTAAATAAATGAGTTCAATCTTGCCATTGCTGTGTTCAATAAGGGCTGAGTTGTTTTCTATCCAGTCTCCATCATTAAAATACTCAATACCATTAATCAGACGTGTTTCTGGGTGATGTATATGGCCGCAGACAACACCTTGGCAATCGCGACGCTTGGCTTCTCTGGTTGCAGCTTTGGCAAAGGTATCGATTGCCTCTCGTGCGCTTTTGACATTATCCTTTAAATAGGCTGATAGAGACCAATAAGGATAACCTAAGTTTTCTCGAGCTTTGTTATA
>JAUIHB010000103.1 GCA_030432465.1 Gammaproteobacteria bacterium | reverse complement strand
ATCCATCTCATGAGTTTCCGGATAATATAAGCTGTGAGTCAACCAGTTCTCGTCATCACGATCCGGGAAATCTTCACGGCTATGTGCACCACGACTTTCTTCCCGAAAGTTTGCTGCTTTAGCAGTTGCACGTGCTGTAGCCATTAAGTTGTCTAATTCTAAACATTCAACACGCATGGTATTAAATGCTTTCGATTTATCCGACAGACCTGCCGTTTTTAATCGTTCAGCCACTTGCTCCAGCTTCACCATACCTTTTTCCATTAACTCACCAGTACGGAAAACACCAAAATGGTTTTGCATGATTTGTTGCATTTCTCGACGGATAGCAACAGGGTCTTCCCCACCACTACTTTCTTCCCAACGTTGATAACGTGCCATAGTAGCCTGAACATTTTCGTCAGTATAATCAGACTGTGGCATACCATCATCCATTGCACTCTCAAGATGCATACCAGCCGCTCGACCAAATACCACTAAATCAAGTAATGAATTACCACCTAATCGATTAGCACCGTGAACTGATACGCAAGCTATTTCACCAACAGCATACAAACCATCGACAATGTATTCATCTTGTCCCGAACGTTTACCAATAACCTGTCCGTATTTATTGGTCGGAATACCGCCCATCATGTAATGACAAGTTGGTACAACTGGAATTGGCGTTTCAGCAGGATCAGCATGAGCAAAAGTTTTAGAAAGTTCACAAACACCTGGTAATTTGGTGTTTAGTGTCTCAGCGCCTAAATGATCCAGTTTTAACATAACATGATCCCCATTTGGACCACAGCCGCGCCCTTCTAAAATTTCTTTTGTCATAGAGCGAGCAACAACATCACGGCTAGCTAAATCTTTCGCATTTGGTGCATAACGTTCCATAAAACGCTCACCGTCTTTATTAATTAGATAACCACCTTCTCCGCGACATCCTTCGGTTACCAATACTCCCGCACCCGCAATACCTGTAGGGTGGAATTGCCACATTTCAATATCCTGTACAGGTATTCCTGCACGCAATGCCATACCAACACCGTCACCAGTATTAATTAATGCATTCGTTGTCGATGCAAAAATACGACCAGAACCACCAGTGGCAAACACTGTAGCGCGTGATTTAAATAAAGCAATTTCACCGCTTTCAATCGACATGGCAAAAACACCGCAACACTGGCCTTTGTCGTTCATAAGTAAATCAATCGCATACCATTCATTAAAAAATTGCGTTTTGGCTGCGAGATTTTGTTGATAAAGCGTATGTAATAAAGCGTGTCCTGTACGATCAGCAGCTGCGGCGGTTCTTGCGGCTTGCTCGCCTCCATACTCTTTCGACTGACCACCAAATGGACGTTGATAAATTTTTCCGTTATCTAAACGAGAAAATGGTAAGCCCATATGATCAAGTTCTAAAATCGCATCTGGTCCATTTTCACACATGAACTCTATTGCATCTTGATCACCGATATAATCAGAGCCTTTTACAGTATCAAACATGTGCCAGCGCCAATCGTCGTCATGCGTGTTACCTAACGCAACTGTAATACCGCCTTGAGCAGAAACAGTATGTGAACGAGTGGGAAAAACTTTTGAAATTAAGGCTACCTTTTGTCCAGATTTTGCGAGTTGTAACGATGCGCGCATGCCTGCACCACCACCGCCAACGATCACAGCGTCATAGGTATAAACTGGAACTGCCATTTATACACTCCACAGAATTTGGGCGCCCCAAAGGAGGAACGCAAAACAAGCTAAAATCACTAGCACCTGAAACACCATACGAAGACCAGTAAATTTGATGTAATCAGTTGAAACTATCCACATACCTATCCAGGCGTGAAAACATAACGATGCTACTGCCAATATTGAAAAAATCTTAAACCAAGTTTGAGCAAACAAACTGTGCCAAACGGTATAGTCGAGGGTATCAGCCGAAAAGACAAAACTGGCTAAATAAATTACATAAAGTGCCAATACGACCGCGGTGACTCTTTGAATCATCCAATCGTGGAGTCCACTTCGACCTAAACTGGTTGCAGAAGTTACCATATCCATACTCCTAATATGATTGCGACAACAACGCCCAGTGCAATAACAAAATAAGCACCAAAACGTCCAGCTTCTAGCGATTCGCCAATGCCAGCATCCATTAACAAGTGCCGAACACCTGCAATGATATGATAAGCAAGCATAGATAAAATAAGCCACATAATGAATTTGGCGCAAAAGCCCGTCATCACTTGTGCAACTTCTTTGAATCCAGCGGGTGTCAGACTTTGTTGCAATGCCCAGAGGCAAAATGGAATGGAAAGAAACAGCAAGACTCCCGAAATGCGATGCAAAATCGACGAGATCGACGTCACAGGGAATTTGAATGCTGCCAGATTTAGATTTACAGGTCTATTATCGTTCACGGCTACAATTCTTCTCGATTGTGTGAATTTGGAATTTAAATGTTGACTATTTATTGTAAGCAGAAAGATATGCTTCTGCTAAACTTATTTTTGACTGGTTTTTCAAACAGATAGTTTTTAAAACTTGGTCAACCCCAACGGGTGCGAATTATATAAGTCTCAGTCAATGAATACAAATGAATTAGTTTTATTAAATCGCTGATATCAATTTTTACTAATGAAATACCGTCATATAATTAATTGGTCACGCTATTCCAATTGACAAAACGCGAGCATTCTTTATAGTAGCGCGCTTAATAAGAATAATAACGAATAGCACAAATTAGCGACTTTTTGGGCGAATGTCGCAACAAATAAAAGCAATTTGCAATTTACAGGAGCTTACAATTATGTCGGAAAAATCCGCCAAACTGATACTACCAAGCGGAGAAGAGCTTGATCTCGCCATGTATTCCCCTAGCGAAGGTAATGATGTCGTTGACGTTACCAAGTTGGTAAAAAGCGGCCTTTTTACGTATGACCCAGGATTTATGTCTACCGCTTCTTGCGAATCAAAAATTACTTACATCGATGGCGCTAAAGGGGTTTTGCTCTATCGAGGCTATCCCATTGATCAACTCGCCTCTCAGTGCGACTTTATGGAAGTTTCCTATTTGTTACTCAATGGTGAACTTCCTAATGTTGATGAAAAAGCTGAATTTATTGACCGTATTAACAATCACACTATGGTGCATGAGCAATTAGCCACTTTCTTCCGTGGTTTTAGGCGTGATGCTCACCCAATGGCTATTATGGTCGGTGTTGTCGGCGCATTATCTGCTTTTTATCATGATTCATTAGACATTAATAACCCCGAACATCGTGTTAAAAGCGCATTTAGACTCATTGCAAAGGTTTCTACTATTGCAGCTATGTGTTATCGATATTCTATGGGTCACCCATTTGTTTATCCTCGTAATGAAATGTCTTACGCTGAAAATTTTTTACATCAAATGTTTAGCATGCCTTCACATGACGATAAACCTGATCCAATTCTTGTTAAAGCAATGGATCGTATTTTTACACTACATGCTGATCACGAACAAAACTGCTCTACCTCGACCGTGCGATTAGCAGGTTCATCAGGCGCCAACCCATTTGCCTGTATTGCTGCTGGTATTGCTTCATTATGGGGTCCTGCACATGGTGGCGCTAATGAAGCCTGTCTAAACATGCTGAATGAAATAGGTGATGTGAAAAATATCCCTGAATTTATTAAGCGAGCAAAAGACAAAGATGATCCGTTCCGCTTGATGGGTTTTGGTCACCGTGTTTATAAAAACTTTGATCCACGAGCAAAAGTTATGCGTGAAAGCGCGCATGAAGTTTTAAAAGCAACCGGAAAACAAGACGACCCTATTCTAAAAATAGCCTTGGAACTTGAAAAAATTGCATTACAAGATCCTTACTTTGTTGAACGTAAACTTTATCCAAATGTTGACTTTTACTCCGGCATTATTTTGGAAGCTATTGGTATACCAACCAATATGTTTACAGTAATTTTTGCTCTGGCTAGAACTGTCGGTTGGGTTGCTCAATGGTCTGAAATGATTGCGGAGCCTACACAGAAAATAGGCCGACCACGCCAGCTTTACACAGGTAAATCAGAACGTTCTGTTCAACCGATCGAAGAAAGATAGTATTAAGTAAATAGTAATAAAAAAGGCTCCTGACGGAGCCTTTTTTATTACATGCTTTTATAGTTTCAAATAAGGTGCTAAAAAAAGTTTGTTAATCATCATCAAAATTTAAAGAAATTTGCACAATTTTACGCATAAATTCTCGTTCTTTTCTAAACTGCGCTTTTAGATCTTGGATTTCTTTTTCTAACTGATGAACTCTCACTTCAATCGCTGGTGCATCTGCCGATAATTTTGAATCGACGACTTTAAGCGGAACCTTTGATTTTGCTGCTGCTTCTCGTCCTGCATCATTCTCCTGTGTAATCTCAGAAGTGACTATTTTTACAATTTCACCGTCGATACGAGATTTTTCTTCTAAAAACCCGTATAGCAACAAGCGATCACAGGTTGTATTAATTTTTCTCGGCACCCCTTCAGAAAAATCATAAATTAACTGAAAAGATTCAGCAGTAAAACTTGGCAAATTGTCCCAATCAACTTTTCTTAGTCGATGCTCAATATATGCTTGAGTTTCTTCTACATCTAAGTGCGCCAAATGATAAGAGGCTGTGACTCTTTGCCTTACTTGCTCTAAAGCAGGATCTCTCAAATGTTCCCTAAATTCTGATTGCCCAAGTAAAAATATCTGGAGTAATGTTTTACCATCATGGTAAAGATTTGAGAGCATTCTGAGTTCTTCTAACGTTTCAAAAGGTAGATTTTGTGCTTCATCAATCACCAACATACAACGCTTGCCTTCTTTACTTCGAGCAATAAAGAAGTTTTCTAAGTTTTTCAGTAAGGAGGATTTTTCATTTTCTTTATGAGCCAGGCCATAAGTAGCTGAAACCATTCGTAAAATGTCAGTGGAATCCAGCTGAGTATTGATTAGTTCTGCAGCAACAACATCATCTTTACCTTCTAAAGAGCCAAACAACGTCCTTACCAAGGTACTTTTACCAGTTCCTACATCACCTGTCACAACAATAAAGCCTTCGCCCTGTGACAATCCATACTTTAGATAGGCTAATGCTCGTTTATGGGTGCTACTGCCAAAAAAGAAAAATGGATCAGGAGCTAACTGGAATGGCTTTCCTGATAATTTATAATACGATTCGTACATTCCTATTCCTTATTATTGCCAAAAGCTATGATTTAAAGTTCAAAAGCATCAGAGCGACACAGTATAAATCAGTGTGCGTTTTATTAGCGTGTTAACGCGCACCTTTTTGCCACATAATTACCTGTGCAGTCTGCGCCAATATAGTTAAATCCAAAAATACACTGTAGTTTTTAATATAATACAGATCATACTGTAATTTTTCTTTGGCATCTTTGATATCGTCACCGTAAGGATAACAAACTTGAGCCCAACCAGTAATACCTGGTTTAACTCGATGACGCATACGGTAGTAAGGAATATTTTGAGCCAGCTTTTCGACAAATTCAGGACGCTCAGGGCGAGGTCCTACAAAGCTCATATCACCTTTTAACACGTTCCATAGTTGAGGTAATTCATCCAGACGTGTTTTACGCATGACTTTACCTACTTTAGTTACTCGCGCATCATTTTTTGACGCCCATTGTGCACCTTGCTGCTCTGCATCAACCACCATGCTGCGAAATTTATATATTACAAAGTTTTCTTCATCTTGCCCTACTCGAATCTGATCGTAGAAAACAGGCTCTTTCCAGCCAGATTCACGCTTAATCAGGAAAATAAGTACTGGATAAACAGGTAATGTCAGGAGCATCATAAATAGGCTGATACTGATATCGACTAATCGCTTAACAACAATTCTTGCGTAATCTTGATTGAAACCTTCAATAAAAATAAAACGATTAGGATGTAAGGTATCAATCTGAATACGCCCAGTCCTTTGTTCAAAAAAGCTACTCAGCTCAGTCACCTGAATGCCATTCATTTTACAGTTAATGATTTCATCGATAGGATAATTTTTACGCGCTTCGTCAATCGCGACAATAATTTCATCAATGCCGTAATCACTGACAATTTGAGTTAATGGCAAATCTGAGCGAATCACTTTATATTTTTCAATATCATCTTGATCGCCTTTGATATGTAGAAAACCGACTAAAGTAATGCCACGCCAATCACTACGGCGTTTTAACAACTCCAGTTGTTTAGCTATTGTACCAGTACCCAACACCAATACACGCGAGCTCATCAGTTTGGTATCAACAAGATTGCCAAATATTTGTCTGACTACTAATAGACCCACAAATGATAGGCCAAAAGCTAAAGCAACCGCACCACGACCAATCATCCAGCTTGGCATCATATAGTAGACAGTAACCAAGCCAATAAAAGACAGAATAAAGCCCAATATTAATTTAACAAATATTTTCTCAAAGCTTTCTCTTAAACCACGAGAGTATAGGCCGACAGCAACCATAGAAAGGAAAATAGTCGCAGCAAAAACAAAGGCTTTGAAATGAAGTAAATTTTCTAACTCTCGATCAAGCCCGTAATCGCTAAAACGGATGGCTATCGCAATATAAAATGCAATAAGGACAATAACAAACTCTATAAATGCCAGAAATGTTAAACTTTTGGGAATGTAATGACCGAAGATCCTGCTCAATGTGCTTACCCTTTTCTTATTACTTTTATTTGTTCATATCGTTAAAACTTACATAAAATTAACAGTAAACTATGTTTTTGTCCGGTATTTTTATTTATTTTAAATTTTTATGACAAAAAGACAGTTTTGGCGATGAAATATTAAAAAAATTACGCTAAAACAAGTTATTAGGTAATTATCCTATTTTCTAATAAAGAAAAAATCTCAAACCTAGCCCGCCGCAGCGTATTATACATAAAGTTAATTTTTAAGGAAACAAAGCATATCTATCCTGACAAAAATATCTTACTGGTGCATTTGATTGTCTCAAACTAAAAATGTGATTAAAAATCCGATAAAAATTAATTAGTTAGCTCTCTAGTTGAAAATTTTTATAAATGCTAGAATCCTCGCGTCTATCATAATTAGGGAAATTTCTGCTAATGTGTGCAATGCAAAAAAATACAACTCCTTGCTACTACGGTGAATATCTACATTTAGATAAGTTTTTAGATAGCCAGCATCCCGTCAGTGGTCAATACCAAGAAAATGAAGCGCATGATGAATTGCTTTTTATTATTGTCCATCAGGCTTATGAACTCTGGTTTAAACAAATACTTCACGAATTAAACTCTATTCTAAAAGACTTCGAAAAACCCAATTTAACAGCTAATAGTTACGGACGAATAATCCAGCGACTCGATCGAATTCACGGAATACAAAAGCTGCTTAATCAACAAATTTCCATCCTAGAAACCATGACGCCTTTAGACTTTTTAGATTTTAGAGACTATTTAGTTCCTGCCAGTGGTTTTCAAAGTATTCAGTTTAAAGAAATAGAAATTCTACTTGGCCTAAAAATGGCCTATCGAATTAATTTTGATAAAAAGTCATTTTACAATCGTTTAAACGATACTGATCGCGAACATCTGATGGAGCTTGAAGAGCAACCGAGTTTGTTTGATCGTCTCCAAGACTGGCTTGAACGGATGCCTTTTTTGGAGAAAGAAAATTTCTCGTTTTTAGATGCTTACAAAGAAGCCGTTGATAATATGCTAAAAAGTGATCTGGAAATCGTTAACAATAATGATTACTTGTCAGAAGAAGATAAAGCCTTCCAGAAAAAGGATTTAGAAAAAACTCACTCTCACTTTGATGCTTTATTCAATAATGAAAAATATGCAAAACTCACCGAAGAAGGTCACTTTAGAATGAGTCAACGCTCTTTATTAGGTGCTGTATTCATTAATTTGTATCGCGATGAGCCTGCATTCCAACAACCCTTCCAACTACTTGAAAAGCTGGTTGATATTGACGAAGAATTTACTCAATGGCGCTATAGACATACCGTTATGGTTCATAGAATGATCGGTGCAAAAATAGGCACTGGTGGAAGCTCTGGGCATGATTATTTACGTCAAACTACGCAAAATAATCGATTTTTTAAAGACCTTTTTAATATATCGACTTTCCTGATTCCTCGTTCATCATTACCGGAACTACCAGAACATTTAAGTGACTCCATGGGGTTAAAGTCTGAATAGTTAAATCTTAAGACCTTATCAAAAAGACACTTAGGTAAACCTTAAGTGTCTTTTCCCAACAACCAGCCATGGTTTAAAAATCAGTTAATTCAATTAATGTGCTAATTAACAATTCACAACCTACAGCATCATCTTGATCAAAACGATTGAGTTCAGGACTATCAATGTCTAAAACGCCTACCAACCGACCATTCACCACAATTGGACAGACAATTTCTGAACGTGATCGTGAGTCACAAGCAATATGACCTGCGAACTGATCGACATCTTCTACTACTAGCGTTTTTCGCTGCTCCGCGGAGGTACCACAGACCCCCTTCCCTAACTGAATTCTCACACAGGCTACTTGTCCCTGAAATGGACCTAATAACAAATCGGTATTTTCCTGTGACAAATAAAAACCAATCCAATTGATTCGTTCTAAATTAGCATTTAAAAATGCACTAAACTGACTTAGATTAGTTATTAGATTTCGTTCACCACTCAGTAATCCTGCAAGTTGCTTATTTAACAAATTATAGAAACTCTGTTTATTCTCTGACATTCAATTTCACCGTTTTTAAATAATAATTGGTGTGACACTGGCAACAATTCTATATTTAAACCCTTTTAAATCACAGCATAAACTCACCTAAGCCTACAATTCCGCTGGAAGTCTGATGAATTCAAGGTTAAGATTGCCCTCCTGTTTACAAGGCAAACTAAATAACCGCGTATAACAATCACCATATAACAACAATCACTATTTGGAGCTAGTCAATGAGTAAGTATTGGTCTATTACAGACCTTTTGGCAGGAAAGGCTGAAGCCGAGACTGACGTCACGGTAAAAGGCTGGGTAAGAACTCGCAAAGATTCCAAAGCGGGCTTTTCATTCATCAATCTACACGATGGCTCATGTTTTAATCCAATTCAAGTCATTGTGCCTGCTGAACTCAATAATTATCAAGACGAAATTCTCAAAGTTACAACAGGTGCTTCTTTAAGTGTCACAGGTAAATTGGTAGCAAGCCAAGGTAAAGGCCAATCTTTTGAAGTACAAGCAACAGATGTCGTTGTACTTGGCCTAGTTGATGATCCAGCTAGTTACCCAATCCAACCTAAACCACATACGATGGAGTTTTTACGCACCAACGCACATTTACGCCCTCGTACCAATGCCATTGGCGCAGTCACTCGAGTAAGAAACTGCTTAGCCCAAGCGGTTCACCGTTTCTTTCATGAGCGACAGTTTAACTGGATCCACACGCCTATCATTACAGCCAGTGACTGCGAAGGTGCAGGCGAAATGTTTCGTGTAAGTACTTTGGATCAGGCTAACTTACCGATTGGTGAGAATGGACAAATAGACTACAGTCAGGACTTTTTTGGTAAAGAATCGTTTTTAACAGTGTCCGGCCAATTAAATGTAGAAACCTATTGTTCAGCAATGACCAAGGTTTATACTTTCGGGCCTTCATTTCGCGCTGAAAATTCGAACACTAGCCGCCATTTAGCTGAGTTTTGGATGGTAGAACCTGAAGTTGCTTTTGCCGATTTAAGTGATAATGCCGATTTGGCAGAAGCGATGTTACAGTACATTTATAAAGCGGTGTTGGACGAGCGAGGCGATGATATCGAGTTCTTCAATCAACGTATTGATAAAACGGTTGTAAGTCGTCTGGAAGGCATAGTCAATAGTGACTTTGAACGTATGGATTACACTGAAGCCGTTAAAATTTTGCAAAATTGTGGTAAGTCGTTTGAATTTCCCGTGGAATGGGGTACTGATTTACAATCTGAGCATGAACGCTATTTAGCTGAAGAAAAAGTCGGTAAACCCATTGTATTAATGAATTACCCTAAGGATATCAAAGCTTTTTACATGCGTATGAATGATGATGGAAAAACCGTTGCTGCTATGGATGTTTTAGCACCTGGGATTGGTGAAATTATCGGTGGTAGTCAGCGTGAAGAAAGACTCGACGTACTTGACGCTCGTATTGACGAAATGGGACTACCTAAAGAGCATTACTGGTGGTATCGCGATTTAAGACGCTATGGCACAGTTCCCCACTCTGGTTTTGGTCTTGGCTTTGAACGCGCAGTTTTATACGCCACAGGCATGAAAAACATTCGTGATGTTATTCCATTTCCAAGAGCACCAGGCTCAGCCGAATTTTAATTCAAAATTATCGTTTACTGGTTACTCGGTTTATTTAAACCGAGTAACAAACTCTTCAATTTCAAAAGGCTTCGCTGGACGTTTTTCGCCCACCTCTTGTCCAAGATAAATAAACCCAGTAATTTGCTCTGTTTTTTCCATTGCTAATAATTGGTGTAAGTATGAATTAAATGCCATGCCACCAGTTCGCCACATTGCACCTATATTTTGAAAATGAGCCGCCATTAAAATATTTTGCACACTTGCCCCACTCGACAATATTTGCTCAATTTCAGGTACTTTAGGGTGCTCTTGGATCACAACTGATGCGACGATAACCATAGGTGCTCGTAAAGGTTTTTGTTTAATTTTATCGAGTTTATCTGCTGATGTATCTGGCGACTCATTTAACATGGCCTGAGCAAATAAATCACCTAGCTCAAGCAATGCATCACCTTGATAAACTCGATAACGCCAAGGTCTCAGTAACGCATGATCTGGTGCCCTTAAAGCGGCTTTAAATAAAATATCTAACTGTTCATCGCTTGGTGCAGGAGCTTCCAATTTGTTATGTGACTTACGACTGAGAAGTAATTCAAGATTATTCATTAATTAATTTCCCATTAAAAGTTAATGATCCAAAATAGTGTTGAGCATTTCTTGTTATTGTGTAATTCTGACAAAAAAATAATAACAATGATTACATGCCATCATAAATTAAACTATCAAATAAAACATCACTGTTTGGGTAAAATAAATAAGACAGTTTTGTTCGTTACAGATCATACAGGCATAAAAAAACCCGGTATAAAACCGGGTTTTTAATATGGCGTCCCCTAGGGGGTTCGAACCCCTGTTACCGCCGTGAAAGGGCGGTGTCCTAGGCCTCTAGACGAAGGGGACTAAAACTTTTTCTTGAAGTGCTCCCTCAAGAGCGCGCCATTCTATATAGGCTTTTAGGGATTGTCAAAGTCTATTTATAATTTTTTTTAACTTT
>JAUIHB010000102.1 GCA_030432465.1 Gammaproteobacteria bacterium | reverse complement strand
GGAATTGTCAAAACTCAAGATGGATTTACATGGCAATATGGCGGACAAGGTGTAGGAGGAAGTACGGGGCTAACGAGCAACTGGAACTTTATGCGGCAAGTTGGCGCAACCGCACGTTACTTATTTCAACAGGCTGCAGCACAAGTTTGGTCTATTGATATCACTCAGACTTATTGTAAAAGTGGACATGTCATAAACTCTCAAAAAAACCAAAGCTTACCTTATGCCAAACTGGTTGAGATTGCAGCAAAACTCAAAACGCCTTCTCAAGAAATTCCTTTAAAACCCTTATCAAAACATACTATAGTAGGAACACAACGCTCACAATTAGACATAAAAAAAGTAGTCACCGGAAAATCTCAGTATGGAATAGATACTTTACAGGATAATGCAAAAATAGCCATGATTGAACGCTGTCCATACTTAGATGGAAGCGTAAAATCATTTGATGATAGTTTGGCAAAAAAAGTGGCTGGCGTTATAGATATCTTTCATTTAGAAGGCCCCAAACCAGGCGTGCCTTATCACATATTGGCTGATGGCGTAGTAGTTATTGCAGAAAATACTTGGGCTGCTATCAAAGCACGCAAAGCATTAAAAATAAAATGGCAAAAAGGAGCTCACACCAAGGAATCCAGCGAAAGTTTTATTCAACAGTGTGATCAGTTATTGAAAAGTAAAGGACAAATTGTCCGTGACGATGGCGATTTTGAAAACACATTAAAAAATGCTGCTACCGTTATTCAAAGAGAGTACTTTGTGCCTTTTGTTTCGCATGCACCACTAGAAGTACAAAATTGTTTTGCTCATGTTAAAGGCGAGCAATGTAAAATAATTGTCCCAACTCAAATGCCTTCAGGTGTTTCGCGAGCTGTTAGCACAGCAACCAAACTGGCAAGAGAAAATATTAGTATTGAAATGACCCGTGTTGGTGGAGGGTTTGGTCGGCGTCTCAGCGTTGATTATGCCGTCGAAGCGGCACTTATTTCACAGATCAGTCAATTGCCAATAAAACTTATATGGAGCCGAGAAGATGATTTACAGCATGACTTTTACCGTCCTTCCGGTAAACATCAGCTAATAGCCGGATTGAATAAACATGGAAAAGTAGAAGCCTGGAAACATCGCTTAGCAAGTGCAAGCAAATATTACCGTAGACCTAACGTGCCGGAAAGTGATTATTGGAAAGCCGAGCTCTACAGCGATGATTTTCCTGCTCAATTAATACCAAATTTTATGTTGGAATATTTTTCTGTTCAGTCAGGTTTACCTAGAGGAAGCTGGAGAGCACCAGCCCACACTGCGAATGCTTTTGCGATTCAAAGCTTCATTGATGAAATTGCTCATCAAACTAAACAAGATCCTCTAAAATTACAACTCGCAATGTTAGGTAAGTCTCAAGAGTTAGCGTACAGTAATCACGGCGGACCAACATTTAATCCTGCACGCTTAGCCCGTTTACTCAAATTTGTCGCAAAAGAAATAAACTACTCAGCCAATCGAACCGAAGGTACTGGGGTAGGAATTGCTTGTCACTTCACTTTTGGAGGCTACGCAGCACACGCAATTGAAGTCAATGTTGACTCCCAAGGACAATTGACTATTAATAGAATTGTTGCCGCTATTGATTGTGGTTTAGCTGTAAATCCCGACGCAGTAAAAGCGCAACTCGAAGGTGGTACTGTTGATGGGTTAAGCACAGCACTAAATCTTGAAATTACAACTCAGTTGGGACAAGTTGTTCAATCTAATTTTGACACTTATCCTTTAGCACGCCTATCACAAATACCTAGAGATTTCACAGCACATATACTTCCATGGGATGATAAGCCTACTGGCGTAGGCGAAATACCGGTTCCACCAGTTGCGCCAGCGTTGACCAATGCAATCTTTAATGCAACAGGGAAACGAATAAGAAAATTGCCAATCGGAGATCAGTTAACGAAAAATTTAAAGTAAAGTATTAAGTGTGTAATTTTAAAGGTTTAGACTAGTTATTTCCCCATACAAAAACATTGAGTGGAGTATCGTAAACCTTTTCAACACTGATCAATTTATCAATCATAACTTCATTAAGAACTGTACCTTTAGTGAGGAGTAGCAATCCCATACTATTAGTGCAATCGCGGCTAAGTTGCATCCCTGAATACAATTTCACTGTTGGCAACATATGCTCATCTCTAATCTGATAGCTTTTATCATGATTTTTCGAAATATCTAAAAATAAATCAACTAAATGTGGATCATAAAGTTCTCCTTTATTTTCAGATAAAAAATTCCTTGTATCTGTCGAACTATGTTCAATTCCGTCATACTTACCGGATTGCAACAAAAAATAATCTTTTATAATACCCAAAATTCGACTACCTATCGGAATAGCTCTGCCAGTTAAAGTATCCGGAGCTCCAGAACCATCAAAGTATTCATAATGATGTTCAATAATTCTTGCCGTATCTGCGAAGTTAGCAATATCTTTTAATACTGAAGCCCCTATTTCTGGATAATTCATAAACTGCTCAAATTCCTCAACACTTAATAGCTTTAACGGTGTCATTAAGAGCTTTTCAGGTAAAGCTAATTTTCCTAACTCAAATAATAAACTTGAATAGTAAACTTGCTTAATCATATAGTCGCTCAGTTTTGCCGCAGTCGCTAAGTCAGCAGCCATTTTGGGCAATTCAGAAAAATCCCGACTAAATAAATGGTCTCTAGCGCTGATTGCATGAGCCAACAATTTAACAACAGCATCATAACTTGACGAGAGCTCTTCATAAGCTTTATCAAGCATATGTTCTGCCTCTTTTAAATCACGCAATCGTTGCTCAACTTTATCTTCTAATTCTTCATTCCATTGACGCAACTGCTCATTTTGTTGGTAAGTAATCACCAGCAAGTTTTCTTTTTCTTTTTCCAACTCCTGAATTTTTAACAAAGAACGAACCTTGAGTTTTATGTCATTATCATCCCAAGGTTTGCTAACATAAGCACTGATTTTACCTTCATTAATTGCTCGAATAGTGGATTCTTGATCTGAAAACCCCGTGAGTAATATACTAGGAATACTAGGCTTTATATCCTTAACTTTACTAAGAAACTCTGCACCATCCATGTTAGGCATTCGCATATCAGAAATAATCACATCTACAGGATGATTTTGAACAAGCTCTAGCCCTTCATCTCCATTCTCAGCTAATAGAACTTCATAGTTCTCTTTACGAAAGACACGCTTTAACGATACCAGTATATTTTTCTCATCGTCAACACAAAGGAGAACAGGTTTATTATCTACTTTTTTTTCATTCATATATTTAGCCTAAAATTTTAGCTTATATTTTTCAGCGATTACTTTTCTCAAATTTTCGGTAATAAACCCAGCTTCTCAAACCAATCACTTTTTCTGGTTTTTAAGTAAAGTTTGAGCTCAAGCCTAGCTTTACTTCTATCCAACCCCTGATTAGTTAAGTGCGTGAGAATCTTTTCAAATATCTGCCGCCTTTTAGTACCCTGTTCAGATAAATCTCTCCTGTCAGCAAAAAAATCTAACAATGTAGAACCACATATACAGTTTCTAAACAGTTCTAACACGGTTGAACCATTATCATCCTCAGCGGCTTTCAAACCACTTTTACCATTGATGGCATGAGTTTTACTAGTAAACTCTTCAACGCATTGATAAGTCCGCCCACAGGTCTGGCATTTTTTAGGAAAAGCACAACTTTCCAAAGCGAGTAGCTCATCAAATAAGGTAGTTTCAACCATATTTATTTCACCGAACAATACATCACCAATCAAGACAAAACTCTGACAGTTTTATCTTTGACAAATAATATCGAAATTCAAGAATCATCCTCAATTGATGACAGGCTTTCTATAACAGGTAGTTTAATAATAAAACAAGTTCCTTTTCCTACCTCGCTTTCTACTTCAATAGTACCTTCATGTTTCTCTATAATTCCATATGAAATTGATAAACCGAGCCCTGTTCCCTGGCCTACCGGTTTTGTGGTAAAAAAAGGATTAAACAACTGAGATAGATTTTCTTCTTTTATCCCTGAACCATTGTCTTTGATTTTTATAATGACCCAATCATCTTTATGTTCTGTGATTACTTGAATAATGCCACTCTCTTTTATTGCATGCCCTGCATTAATTAACAAGTTAATAAAAACCTGATTAAGCTGACTAGGAAAACAATAAATTTCAGGTAATTCCTGATAGTGCTTTTCTATTTCACAATGGTATTTTATTTCATTCCATACAAAACGTAATGTTTCATCAAGACAGTTGTTTATATTTGTTTTGCGCTTATCTTCATCGCCTGCATGAGTAAAATTTTTTAAGCTGTGAATAATATTTTTAACTTTACTCATACCAAAAATACTTTCAGACACTAAGTCTTCAGTATCCGACAAAATAAAATCAACATCATGCTTATCCTGTAGCTCCAGCAACAGTTTATCTATCGTTTCAGCACACTCAAGCTTATGAACTCTTTCTTTAAGTTCATGAACAAATGTATTTAAATCTCCGACATAATCTTTTAAAGTATTTAAATTACTATTCACATAACCTAATGGATTATTAATTTCATGTGCAATACCTGCTGCCAACTGTCCTATAGATGCCATTTTTTCTGAGTGGACTAACTGACTTTGTGCAGACTTTAAAGCTTCAAACTGTTGCTTTATTTTTTCTTTAGAATTATAAGCTGATAAAAAATTACCCACATGCATAGTGACATAACTCATTAATGACATATCACTGTAACTATAACCATCTTTCCTCACATAGCTTTGAGCAACAATACCACCAATCAGATTATTCGTATGAAAAGGTATAAAAACCCATTGCTGTGGCATCTTACCAAAAAGCTTTACTTCACCAGATTTCTCTAGTTCGATAATATCAGCTTCTTCAAACATTAAAGAAGTATTTTTTTTAAGGGCATATCCGGTTAAGCTATGGCGTAAATTTATATTTGTTCTTTCATAACGCATATCTAAAGAAACATCATCGAACTGATCTACGATAAAAGGAATATTAATAAAACCATCTATAACAACACAAATATAAAAGTTATCAATATGGACAAGCTCAGATAACAACGCAAAAATTCGACGGTATATAATATCGATATCTTCATCTTTTCCTTGAAAACGAGAAATCTCTGAAATAACGTTTTTGACAGCTAACTCTTTCTGCAGCAACATCTTTTCACTTTCTAAGCTATTGATTTTTCTCTTTAAATATTTAACGGTGTCATTTTCCATTCAACGTCGGCAACCATCCTATGCGTGCTTAGGCAGAGTAAGATAAAACAATTATGGAACATAATAATGAAAACGCAAATGCGATAATAAAAAGTTAATCAAACCCTTAAGCTGTAAATAAAAATTTAACTAAAAAAATTTTAATCAATTGAAATCTATACATATTGGAAAATCATATTAAGCATTCAAAGTTGAGATATTAAATCAAAATAACCTCACTCTAATTATCATTAGAGTCTAAGCTTATTAAAAGCGTGAAATAATGAGCTACATTACAGAAATATGAGCCTTTCTTTGTTTAATCGTATTGGTGGTCAAGCTGCTGTAGAAGCGGCAGTTAACGTTTTTTATCAAAAATTTCTACACACACCAGATATTCAACCTTTTTTTGAAAATATCGATACCAAACAACAGGAAGCTAAGCTTCGAGTTTTTTTCACTATGATTTTACAACGTGAGGAAGATTATAGTGCAGAGCGTATTCGAGAAGCTCACGCACCGCTAGTTGAGCGAGGAATGAACGATTATCATTTTAATATTTTTATCAGCCTAATGGAAGAAACCCTGATAGAACTCAACATCCCAAAAGAATTAACAGAGGAGTTTTTAGATGTAGCAGAATCATTCCGAAAAGACGTTTTATTAAGATAATCATTAATTTTATTTTTGCTACTCAGTTGCCCGCTCCAAAAATCTCAACGAGAGAACCTGCAAATTACTCAAATTTTATCTATACTATTTAAATTAGCCTGTCTAAAATTTGATCTCGTGAGAAAGATGTTAAGGTGAACATGCAGCACATTAGGCTCAACTCCCCCATAATTAAGCTCTTGACACTCATCTATTTGTTGACGTTTAACCTTGCTTTTCTACAAAATCTTAACGCGGAAGAAGACTATTCTCACTTTAGCTTACAAGACTTACTCACTATAAGAATTGCCTCCCATCAACCTGAAACCATTTTTCAAGCACCTTCCAACGTAACAGTATTTAAAGCAAGTCAGTTAAAATCAATGGGAATTAACGATTTACAAACTCTTTTAAACTACGTACCGGGCTACCAAAGCAGTCGTGATATTGAACAAGGTAATACCCTTAGAATATCTGCACGAGGCCGAAGCAGCGCGCTTTCAGAGTCGGTTTTAATTTTAATGGATGGTCAGCGATTAAATGACTTATATTCTGGTGGTATCAGCATTTTAAATAGAATGCTCTCTCTACAGAACGTTAAACAGATCGAAATAATCAGAGGTCCAGGTTCCGCTCTTTATGGAAGTAATGCATTTTTAGGTGTCATTAATATTGTCACCTACCAAAAACACCAACAAATCCAACTACAAACCAACTCAATTAGTGGTAATTATGCAAGTCTGCAATGGGCAACAGAGCTCAGCTCAAAGCAATCTTTAAGTGTATTCTTAAATTACTTTAAGCAGTCAGGAGAGAGCTATCAAGTCATTGATTCTTTCGATAGAAATATAACTACGAAAGATCCTATAAGCGGGCTAGACGTTTATTTAAAATACCAATGGGAAAATTTTGCTCTAAAACTCCGTCATATGCAAAGAGAGCAAGAAGACTTTCTTATTTTTGGCGCCGCAAATAATCAAGTTAACCAAGAAAATACTAAACAAACTTCAATCCAGACAGATTATAAAAAATCGCTCAATAAAAAATGGGGTTATCAATTATCACTTGCTCATACTCATGACTATTGGTATACCTTAGGCATAGCGCTCCCTGCTGGTTTTGAGTATGCCGAAAACCAATTTCTCTCAAACACCTTTATAGCAGGACCCTTGCTAAAGTCACAACAGACTCAAGCAAACATCCGATTAAACTATCAACTTAATAAAAACAGTTTATTTACTTTTGGTTCGAGCCTTGAACAATCCCGGATAACCGATGTTGCCAATGTAACCAGCCACAACCCAGTTACATTAGAATTTCAAAATGAAATGATTTATCACCGAGGTAAATACAATTTTAATGAATTAAGAAAACGACAGGTTAGAAGTCTCTTTGCGCAAAATCAGTATCAAATATCGCCTTATTGGCAGCTCACAACAGGAATAAGGCTGGATGATTACAATGACTTTGGTCAATCAGTTAATCCTAGGGCTGCACTTGTATGGCTTCCCCAAAATAAAAATAGCATAAAATTTATGTATGGTACAGCATTTAGAGCTCCCAATTTTTTAGAACTCTATGATAAAAATAATCCTGTAGACTTTGGAAATACCGAATTAAAAGCAGAAGAAGTTGAAACTTCAGAAGTAGCCTGGTTATACAGTCATCAGAACTGGCGTACCGAAATTTCAATGTTTCATAATCATTTTAGTAATATAATTATGCTAGGAGAACCAGTTGTATCACCTTTAAACCCTTTGCATGCCCCAACATATACCAACACACAAAACAGCCACTCTACAGGACTAGAGTTTTCAGCTCACCTCACAGCTATTGATAATTTATCTGTAGATTTTAACTGGAACTGGTTTACTAAAAACTCAGATATTAATACAGAAAGAAACACAGGCTCTCTCATATTAAATTATTCATGGAATGACTATCAAATTAATCTAAATACCTATTACCGTGGTAATAATCCTAAAATTCAAAACCAGTCAGCCTATTCAGTATCTACTTTAAACCTGCAACATGACTATAACGAGTCTTTTAGTTTTAATATCAAAATAGAAAATTTATTTGATAAAAATTATCGAACACTTTCTCAAGTTTTTCCTACTGGCGTAGTTAATCCTGGTAGGATTATCTGGATAGGTACTGAAATAAAATATTAGCAGTTTTTTCATACCTCAAAATCAGTTTCATATTGATTCTATAACTATTTTAGGCACTAAGAGTTCATTGAAAGATGGTTTTTTAAGTCTAGAAATAGAAAAATGTTACCCTCCACCTCAACAAGTAAATTTGTACTTTTGGCAACAATACTGATTCCAGAGATTAATTTTTTCTAGTTAATCCTCTAGAAATGCGCATTTAACATAACCAAATAAAATTGCTGATAACGCTATAATGCAAGTTAAACGCTACTTAGCATCTCAACGTTATTAGCGAACATTTAGCTGATCAAGTTTTATTGGCAGTATTATGAATCAACTGACAGGGAGTATGATTAATATAAAAGTGTTAGATAATAAGTTATTTCAGGTAACGGTTATGAATTTAAGTAAAACGATGTAATCGCAGTATTTCCCTGACTATCGCTATTTTATAATTATCCAAAACAAGGTGTCCTTCAAAGCCTTTGTTTGAGAGTTAAATTTACCTTTTGGTCACAAAGGCGTAAACTAAAATCGTTACTTTAAAGGATTAAAAAACTATTTATATGACTATTTTGGTTATTGATAAAGGAGAATACCGATGCAAACTCAAATTTTGCGTCTAAATAAAGCAGGCCAAGCAATTGAATGGGTTGGTCTGGAGACTGCTGCTTGTCTTTACACTAAAAATCAAGTGGTGTGGAGCTATGGCCAAATAGCAACTCGTTTACACGGTGGTTACTCTCGTTTAACCGGAAAACAATCACTATTGGATATTGCTTCAGTCATTGCAACTGACGGATTCATGCATGCAGACGATATGATGTCTCCCTGCTTATCTAACATAGCGCTTTTTCAACGCGATGAATTTATATGCTTGTATTGCGGAAAAAATTTCGGGCGTAACCTACTGACCAGAGACCACGTTATTCCGAAAGGAAAAGGAGGCAAAGATATCTGGGAAAACTGTGTTTCAGCATGTAAAGCTTGCAATAACCATAAGGCTTGCAGGACACCGGAAGAAGCAAATATGCGATTATTAGCGATTCCTTTTCGTCCAAACAAAGCTGAATATTTAGCTCTGGCTAATCGACATATTTTGACAGACCAAATGGAATTTTTAGTCAAAGGATTCTCCAAAAACATGCGCAAAAGAATATGAAGCCGGCATTTTTTAACCTCAATTTTTTACTGAAATTCACTACAAAAAAATAAACCTCATGAAAGAATTAATTCCAGAATCTACCAAAAAAGAAATCTATAAACGAATACAACGAGCTGAATATGGGCATCCGATAAAAACAATATGCTGTTGAGTCAGACAACCTTACTTGGGAGTTTTCTTCATGAACAGCGACTTTAATGTTCGCTTTATTTATGTTCACGCCAAAGATTGATTTATCAGTACATATAGAATCAAAATATGGTCTTTTTAAATATCCTATTGTTGATGAAATAGGTATCAGCAGCTGGGACTTAAGAAAGACTTTACAGTTATTTAGAAAATCAAGTCCTTCAATTATTGAGTGGTTACAGTCACCTATTATTTATTTAGATGATAATCAATTTGCACCATACCTTAAAGAAAAAACGAAAAAATATTATTCCTCAACAAAAAGAATCTACCATTATAGAAGCATAGCAAAAACAAACTACCGAGGTTATTTGCACAAAGAAAGCGTCCCTCTAAAAAAATATTTTTATGTGTTACGTCCTCTCCTAGCAATACTGTGGATTGAAAAATATAACTAAGCAGCTCCAATGTAAGCGTCTGGTCATTCATTCAATTACCCACAATTATTAGATGAAATATAAATCTAGATGTGATCAAATACTTGTATATCACTAATATAAACATCTTCTCAAATGGAGATGGAAAATTGGTTGGATAAAGAATTGTCTGAATGCAAGTTTAAAGACAAGCGGCTAGAAAAACGGTTTAAGCAACTGATGACTAGTATTAACTCAAACCAGGGGAAAACACTTCCTCAAGCATGCTGTTCATGGTCTGAAGCTAAAGCAACTTAACATTTCTTATCGAATGAGCGTGTTGATGAAAGTGAAATATTATCGGGACATTTTTCAAATACTAAAAGTAGGATACAGGCAACGAATGGGCCTGTTCTTGTATTACATGACACAACAGAGTTTACCTATCACCGCGAAGCTCCTGACAAGATTGGACTAATTCAAAAGAATCCACATATCGTTCAGCATGCAGGACCTAAGAAAGAACAAAGTGTGTGGAATATTGATGCATGCCAGCCTTGCTGTGACGTCTGAAGGACTCCCGTTAGGATTAACTTCAACTCGTTATTGGTCTCGTAAAGTATTCAAAAATACAAACCAAATGAAACGCAAAATAAACCAAACTCGACTTCCTATAGAGAAAAAAGAAAGTATTAAATGGCTACAAAATATGGAGCGTCCGTTGAATTGGCAGGCTCAAAGCCTTCGAAAACGATCCACATAGGTGACAGAGAAAGCGATATATACGAATATTATTGTCGATGCAGAGAGTTAGACACTTTCTTTATTTCCCGAGTCTGCGTTAATCGTTTAGCCAATGAAAGTACACTTGTCGAAGAGGTCGACTCCCAAAAGTTCTAGGCTAAACAAGCCATTGTTTTTGTCGATAAAAACGGAGAGCTAGTTTCAACCACATTAGATCTCAAGGTGAAGACTGTTGAGCAACACCCGCCCATCGGAAAAGAGGCTGATTATCCTGATATGGAAGTTACATTTATATCTGCTATTGAAGCAATTATCCCTGATAATCGAGAACCAATTCGTTGGAATTTTATTACAAACTTGCCGGTTAAATCGAAAAAGCATATCAAAAAAGTCCTTGATTGGTATAAGCAGCGTTGGAAAATTGAAACCTATTTTAAAGTGCTTAAATCTGGTTTGAAGGTTGAAGAGTCCAAACTTCGCACAGCCGATAGGTTATCTCGATTAATATCAATGTCTTGTATTCTAGCTTGGCGAATTCATTGGTTAACATTTTTAAATAGAGATTAAAATCATGACATCGTATTTTTCAACCAATTCGTTAAATACACTACAAGATTTTGTTACACGACTAGCCGTATTAGAAGGTTACCTGAATCGAAAAAATGACCCTCCGCCTGGAAATATTATCATTTGGCGAGGACTCAACCAGTTACATGAATTAAAAAAAGGTTATTTATTAGCTAGGGCGTGTTTATCTTTCATTCTTTGAGATTGTTGCGGTTAAAATTTTGCCAATCGAGGCGCGCGGAGCGTGGTTTAGTCACTCTAAATCAGCGACAAGTAACGAAGAGTGACGAAATTT